>JANLHE010000266.1 GCA_024653875.1 Acidobacteriota bacterium | reverse complement strand
CGTCCCGCGTTGACACCCCTGCGAAACCTGTGGTCTGATCCCAACAGTTTTTCTTCACCGCTGAGCGTCAGGCGAGACCCTATTTGTGAACCCTTCAGCCACATCCGTCCCGGATCTCGGCCGGATCTTCGAACCGGTGCGTGACGCCCTTGGGCGCGTCGAACAGGAGTTCGCGCGCCACCTGGAGTCCAAGGTCGAACTGATCCCCCAGATGGGCCGCTACATCCAGATGAGCGGCGGCAAACGGGTGCGCCCGGCTGTCCTGCTCCTGGCCGCGAAGATGTGTGGCTACACGGGAGACCGTGACGTGCTCAACGCGGCGGTCGTCGAGTTCATCCACACCGCCACGCTGGTGCACGACGACATCATCGACGAAGCCGAAACGCGCCGCGGCCGGCTGGCGGCACATTCCCGGTGGGGGAACGACGTCACGGTCCTCCTGGGCGACTATCTCTACATCCGCTCGATGGCGATGGCCCTCACGCAGGACTCGCTTGAAGTGGTGCGGCTGCTGTGCGAAGTGACCCTGCGCATGATCGAAGGCGAGTTGTACCAGCTCACCAAGATGGGCGACGCGGCCATCACCGAAGACGAGCACCTCGAGATCATCCGCCGCAAGACGGCGTTCCTGTTCTCCGGGTGCGCGGAAATAGGGGGCGTGCTCGGCAACTGCACGCCGGAGCAGCGCGTGGCGTTGCGCGAATACGGCTTCAACCTCGGCATCGCGTTCCAGATCGTGGACGACGTGTTGGACTACACGTCGGATGAAGCCGTGCTCGGCAAACCCATCGGCGGCGATCTGCGCGAGGGCAAGGTCACGCTGCCGATCATCCTGCTGCAGCAGCGGACCGGCCCCGAGGTGGCGGCGATGATTCAACGCGCGGTGACCGACCGCCAGGTGAGCGTCGAGACCTGGGAGGCGATCAAGCGCCTGTTGTCCACGCACGGCGCCGTGGACGCGGCGTACGCCCGGGCTGTCACGTTCGGCCAGTCCGCCCGGACACAGTTGCTGGAGGCGTTCCCGCCATCCGTGGAGCGTGATGGCCTGGCGTCCCTCGTCGATTACGTCCTTCAGCGCGACCGCTAGCCGGCGCAGGCCCGGCCCATGACACCAGCCGATCGCATCGCCGACCTGCGCACCCGCATCCGGTACCACGAAGAGCGTTACTACGTCGACGACGCCCCCGAGATTTCGGATGCGGAGTTCGATGCGCTGATGCGCGAACTGCGCGCGCTGGAGGCCGCGCATCCAGAACACGCGGACCCTGACTCGCCGACGCTGCGGGTGGGAGGCCGGCCAGCCGAGGGCTTCGCCACGGTCGAGCACCTCGAGCCGCTGCTGAGTCTGGACAACGCCTACAGCCTCGAGGACCTGCGCGACTTTCACGCCCGGTTGTGCCGCGCCCTGGATCGCCCCGAGGACAGCGCGCTCACCTACGTCGCCGAGCTGAAGATTGACGGGCTCAGCATCGCGCTGACCTACGAGGACGGCCGGCTCCGGCGCGGCGTGACGCGGGGCGACGGCGTGCGCGGGGAAGACGTTACCTCGAACATCCGGGGCCTGCGGTCCGTGCCCCTCACGCTCAACGGCAGCGTCCCGGCCCGCATGGAGGTCCGGGGGGAAGTGTATTTCCCGCGGGCGGACTTCCTGCGCGTGAACGAAGGACGCGAGGCCGAGGGCGAGCCGCTCTTCGCCAACCCGCGCAACGCGGCCGCCGGCACGATTCGCACGCTGGACCCTGCCGTGGTGCGCCGCCGCGGTTTGCGCGTGTTCGTCTACCAGATCGTGCTGCCGCCCGGCGCCGCACCGGTGACCGACACCCATGCGGACGTGCTTCGCACGCTGCGCGCGTGGGGGTTGCCCGTGGAAACCCATTGGCACTCCTGCGAGGGCATCGAGGCCGTGGCGGCCTTCTGCGAGACGTGGCGGGAGGCGCGGCACAAGCTCCCGTTCGAAACAGACGGCGTCGTCATCAAGCTCGACGACCTCGCCTTGCGCGCCTCGCTGGGCGCCACGGCGAAGTTCCCGCGATGGGCCACCGCGTTCAAGTTTCCGGCCGAGCAGGCGCGCACGCGCCTGCTGCGGATTGGCGTCAAGGTCGGGCGCACGGGAGCGGTCACGCCGTACGCCGAGCTGGAACCGGTGCAACTGGGCGGCACCACCGTGCAACTCGCCACGCTGCACAACGAGCAGGAAGTCTCCCGGCGCGACATCCGTCCCGGTGACCTGGTCCTTGTGGAAAAAGGCGGTGACATCATCCCGAAGGTGATTGGGCCGGTGCTGGAGGCCAGGCCCGATCCGCCGCCCGAGCCGTGGCGGATGCCGGACCTGTGCCCGGCCTGCGGCGCGCCGCTGGTCAAGCCCGAGGAGGAAGTGGTCTGGCGCTGCGAGAACGCCTCCTGCGCGGCGCGGATCCGGCGGGGCCTGCAGCACTTCGCCTCCAGGCGCGCGATGAACATTGAAGGCCTTGGCGAGGAGCGGGTGGAGCAGCTGGTCTCGGCGGGTCTGGTCCGGACGTTCGCCGACGTCTATCGCCTCACCGCGGAGCAACTGGCTGCGCTCGAGCGGATGGGCCCGAAATCCGCGGCGAATCTGGTGGCCGAGGTGGACAAGAGCAAGACCGTTGATGTGTGGCGTGTGCTGCACGGTCTGGGCATCCGCCACGTGGGCGAGGGCGCGGCGCGGGCGCTGGCGCGCGCGTTCGGCACCATGGCCGCCTTGCGGGCCGCCACGGTCGAGCAGATTCAGAGTGTGGATGAGATCGGCCCCGTGGTGGCCCGGTCCGTGCGCGCGTTCCTTGATGAGGCACCCAACGCGGCGATGATCGACGACATGGCGGCACAGGGCGTGGTGATGGTGGATGTCCACGCGGATGCCGGCGCCGCGCCGGGGCCCTGGGCCGGCTGGACGTTCGTGCTGACGGGCACCCTGGCCTCGCGCACACGCGAAGAGGCGGCGGCGGACATCGAGCGGCGCGGGGGCAAGGTCTCGGGGTCGGTCAGCAGGAAGACCCGGTACGTGGTGGCGGGCGCCGACGCCGGATCGAAACTGGACAGAGCGCGGACGCTGGGTGTCCCCGTGCTCGATGAGGCGCAGTTCGAGGCGCTTATAATGACTGTCTCGGAGTGACGATGAAGGCCCTTGCCGCCTCGTGGGTTGCGCTCGCCGGCGTCGTGAGTTTTCTGCTCGGCCTGGTGGTGGCCGGAGGCGTGCCCGCCGGCGTCCGTCGCGGCGTCGTGACGCCGGCCGCGCTCGAGACACGCCCGCTGTCGATCAGCATGGACCCGGAGCGCACGCCTGCCGGCAGCGCGGCGGCCGTGGATTTTGCCGCGGTGGCCGCGCGGATCAACGGTGCCGTGGTCAACGTGGACGCGGTCGCGCGCGAGGACCGCAGCCGGGCGCCGCGCCGGTTCCAGCGCGACATGGCCGACGACAACAACGCGCCGCGGGAGGGGTCGGGCAGCGGGTTCATCATCGACGCGGCAGGGTTCATCCTCACCAACCATCACGTCATCGAAGGCGCCGACCGCGTCACGGTGACCTTGGGCGACGGCCGCGTCCTGCGCGCCACGGTCGTCGGCATCGACCCCGCGATCGACGTCGCGCTTCTGCAGGTCTTGGCGCCGGACCCGCTCCCGGTCGCTCCGCTGGGCGATTCGGACGCGCTGCGCGTCGGGGAATGGGTGTGCGCCATCGGCAATCCCCTCGGCTACGTGCACTCGGTGACCGTGGGCGTGGTGTCGTTTCTGGGACGCAAGCTGTACGACCAGAGCCTGGACGCTTACATTCAAACCGACGCCGCGATTAGTTTTGGAAACAGCGGCGGACCGCTGATCAACAGCCGCGGGCAGGTGGTGGGCATGACCACCGCGGTCAGTTCGCAGGCGTCGAACATCGGCTTCGCGGTCCCCATCAGCCAGGTCATCGGCATCCTGCCGCAGCTGCGCGAGCGCGGCCGCGTGGCGCGCGGCTATGCCGGCGTGGTGCTGACCACCGCCACGCCCCGATTGCAGGCGGCGCTGCAGCTCGCGCGGAACCAGGGGGCGCTCGTGCAGGACGTGCCGGCCGATACGCCGGCCGGGCGCGCCGGCCTGCGGCCGTACGACCTCATCACCGCCATTGACGGCGTGCCGATCGCGTCCGACGAAGCGCTGATTCGCTACATCGCGGCGCGCGTCCCGGGCGCGTTGGTGCGGATGGACGTCTGGCGCGACGGCACGAAACGGAGCGTCTCGCTCAAGTTGACGGAACGCCCCCTGCCGGCGACGGTCCGCCCGCCGTCCACGACGGGCGGCGTGCGCCCCGTGCTCAGTCCGGAACAGGGACCGCTCGGCCTGACCGTGCGCGACCTGGATGCGGCCACAACCAAGCGCTTCACCCTGCCGGACGGCATGACGGGCGTGATGATCATCGACGTGGACTCCGCGGGCCCGGCCCGCCAGGCGCGCGTCCGCCGCGGCCAGGTGGTGCTCGAGATCAACCGGACGAAAATCGGCAGCGTGGCGGACTTCCAGCGGATCGTCTCCGCGTTGCCACCCGGCGCCGCCGTGGCGCTGTTCGTGTTCGATCCGCTGACCGGCGACCGCGGCATCTATTCGATCCTGATCGATCCGGCGTAACCCCACATGAAGCAACGACTCCTGGTGATTGATGACGAGGCGGCGATCCGAGACACGATGCGGATGCTGCTCGAGTACGACGGGTACGAGGTGCTGGTGGCCGGCTCGGGCCAGGAAGGGCTGTCCCTGGTGGAGAAGGAGCATCCGGACCTGGTGTTTCTCGACGTGAAGATGCCCGGCATGGATGGCCTCGAGGTGCTCAGCCGGCTTCGCGGCATGAACGACTCGCTGCCCGTGGTCATTGTCTCGGCGCACGGGAACACGACCACCGCGCTCGAGGCCGGCCGCCTGGGCGCGTTCCGCTTCATCGAGAAGCCGCTGTCGAAAGACTACGTGCTCGACGCGGTGCGCGAGGGCCTGGAACTGGGCAGCCTCCGGCGCGAGAACCGGCAACTGCGATCGGCGCTGGAAACACGGTACCAGGTGGTGGGCGAGAGCGCGGGGCTGCGCACGGTCATGGACCAGGTGCGGCGCGCGGCGCCGACCTCGGCGACGGTGTTGATCCTTGGCGAGAGCGGCGTGGGCAAGGAGCTGATTGCCCGCGCGATCCATCGCAACAGCCTCCGCGCGAAGGAGCGCTTCGTGCAGGTGAACTGCGCGGCCATTCCGGAGGAACTGATTGAATCCGAGCTGTTCGGCCATGAGCGCGGCGCGTTCACCGGCGCCACCGAAAAGCAGACGGGCAAGTTCGAGCAGGCGGACCGGGGCACGATCTTCCTCGACGAGGTCGGGGACATGAGTCCCAAGACGCAGGCCAAGGTCCTGCGCGTGCTGCAGGAAGGCGAAGTGGAGCGGCTGGGCTCCGCGCGAACGATCAAGGTGGACGTGCGGGTCATTGCGGCAACCAACAAGGACCTGGAAGCGGAGATCGCGGAGGGCCGGTTCCGCGAGGATCTGTACTTCAGGCTGAGCGTGATCCCCCTCGTCGCGCCGCCGCTGCGGGAGCGTCTGGAAGACATTCCGGCGCTGGTCGCGCACTTCGTGGCGCAGTTCAGCCGCGAGAACAACCGGCGGCCCGCGCGTTTCTCCACGCAGGCCCTCGAGGCCCTGAAACAGGCGCGCTGGCGCGGCAACATCCGCGAACTGAA
>JANLHE010000257.1 GCA_024653875.1 Acidobacteriota bacterium | reverse complement strand
GTTGACCGTCATCGTGGCGTGACCAAACGCGGCAAAGCCCAGATCGTCGATCGTGCCCTTCGGTGAGTGCTGGTTGATCGAGAAGGGGAGGAACTGCGACAGGATGAACGGCGAGAACGTGTTGATCGCGTCCTGCTCGTACACTTCCGTGAATCCAAACACACCGGCCTGCCACGCCAGCGTGGCGGAGTCCGACAACCGGAACGGGGCCGCCGCGGCGGACGCCAGTCGCACTTCCTGGCTGAACTGGCGCGCCTCTTCGGTGTTGTCGCGCGTGATGAAGCTCATGGGTGAGTAGTCCAGGTCCGTCACGTCCTGCGCCTTCCAGCGCACGAAGCCGCTGGTGCTGGTGACGCTGATGCGCGCGCCCTCGCGCCGGGCCTGCAGCGTGGCCGACGCCACATCGCGGTCCTGACGGCCTTCAAAGTCCCGGGCCACCGTGAACGGATTCGCGCGAATACCGGCAAGATCGCCCAGCGCGTAGTCGCCGTCGCGCGAGCGCTCGCCGCTGACGATGAGCCGCGTGTCCCACTGCGCCGCTGGTGTCCACAGCAACTGCGCCTTGCCGAACGTGGCCGATCGATCGTCGACCGTGCGACCCGTCACGCTGTTGGTCGTGAACCCCTCGCGTTCGCCGTGGCCAATTGCCAGGGACATGCCCACCGTGGGCGCCAGCGGGCCGGAGATGGAGGCCTTGACGTCCCGCGCGCCGAAGTTGCCCAACGGCGCCACGAGCCGGCCGGTCCACGCCGAAAGCGACGGCCGCGCCGACGTCACGTTCACCAGGCCGCCAAGCGTATTCCGCCCGTGCAGCGCGCTCTGGGGGCCGCGCACGAACTCCACCTGATCGACGTCCACCAGCTCGATGCTGGACGCGTTGGCGTTCAGCTGCGGCACGCCATCAAAAAACGTCGTCACGGCCGGGTTGGCCGGGCTCGATCCCACGCCGCGAAACCGCGCGTTGCTCAGTTTGCGCGCGGTGAACTCCGTAAAGACCGTGTTGGGGACCGTGACCGCCGCGTCGGACACGATGGCCACGCCGGCGCGCGCCAGCATGTCAGCCGTGATGGCCGTGATGCTGAGGGGCAGGGTCTGCGCCTTGGCAGGCTCTTTCTGGGCGGTGACGATGACGTCCGGAAGGACCACCTGCGGCGCGGGCGCCTGGGCCGCCGCTCCGAGGGGAATCCCGGCGAAGGCAAGGCTCACGCAGGCGATGAATGTGTTTGGTGCCATCCCGTGATTATAGGCGAGGCGATCGGCCCTCTGCTAGAATCCGCGCCATGCGAGCAACACAGTGGATGGTGACGGTGGCCATTGCCGCCGTATCGGTGACCGGTTACGCACAGCGGCCGCCGGTCGGCAACGCGATTCGGCAGTTCGTGACCGTCGATCAGCCGGTGGTCGCGCTGACGCACGCCCGGGTCATTGACGGGACCGGCGCTCCGGCACGCAGCGACCAGACGGTCATCCTCCGCGATGGCCTGATCGCCGCCGCCGGCCCGGCGGCCTCGACCCCGGTCCCCGGGGGCGCCACGGTCATCGATCTCACCGGCAAGACCCTGATGCCCGGCATGGTCATGGTGCACGAGCACCTCTATTACCCGACCGGCCCGGGCGTCTACGGCCAGCTCGGCGAGAGTTTCGTCCGCCTCTACCTGGCGGGCGGCGTGACGACCATGCGCACGGGCGGCAACGTGAACGGGTTCATGGACATCAACATGAAGCGGCAGATCGAGGCGGGCAGCAAAGCCGGCCCGGCGATCGATGCGACGGCGCCGTACCTCAACGGCCCGAACACGTTCATCCAGATGCGCGCCCTCAAGGGGCCGGACGATGCGCGGCGGCAGGTGAACTACTGGGCGGACGAGGGCGCGACGTCCTTCAAGGCGTACATGCAGATCACGCGCGCGGACCTTGGCGCCGCGATCGACGAGGCGCACAAGCGGGGCATCAAGGTGACGGGCCACCTGTGCTCGGTGACGTACGCGGAAGCCGCGGACCTGGGCATCGACAACCTCGAGCATGCCTTCCTGGCCGCCACGGACTTCGTGCCCACCAAGCGTCCGGACGCGTGCCCGGGACAGTCGCAGGGGCAGCAGACCATCGCGGCGCTGGATGAGAACGGCGAGCCGTTCAAGGCGCTCGTGCGCAAACTCATCGCCAAGAAGGTCACGCTGACGACAACGCCCACTGTGTTTGAGACATTCACGCCTGGGCGGCCGATGCCGCCCGGCCTGGACGTGCTGGTCACGCCCCTGCGCGAGCAGTTTGAACAGGGCTACGCGCGGACCGCGAAGAACACGCAGTCCATCTACGCGACGCTCTTCCCGAAGGCGATGAAGCTGGACCTCGCGTTTGCGCGCGCGGGCGGCACGCTCGTCGCCGGCACGGATCCCACCGGGGGTGGCGGCGTCATCCCCGGCTTCTCCAACCAGCGCACGATCGAGCTGCTCGTGGAGGCGGGGTTCACCCTTCCCGAGGCCGTGCGCATCGTCACGCTCAACGGCGCGGAGTACCTGGGCCGGGGCGCGGCCGTGGGATCGATCGCCGCCGGCAAACAGGCGGACCTCGTAGTGATTGCAGGCGACCCGACGACGGCCATCGGGGATGTGCGCAAGGTGGAGACGGTCTTCAAGCAGGGCATTGGTTTCGACCGCGCGCGCCTTATCGCGTCGGTGTCCGGCCGCGTCGGGATTTGGTAGGACCGCGCATGCAGAGCCGATTCACCTGGATCAACGGTGCGATGGTCGAGACGTCGCAGGCCACCGTGCCGTTCCTGACGGCGGGGTTTCACTACGGCGTCGCGATCTTCGAGGGCATCCGCGCCTATCAAACGCCCAGGGGGCTTGGTGTCTTCCGCCTGCGCGAGCACATGAGGCGCTTTGAGGACTCGTGCCGCATCGTGGGGTTCAGGGAGTTGCCGCACACGGTGGACGAAATGATGGAGGTCGTGCGCGCCACGGTGCGCGCCAACGGATTTGGCGACTGCTACATCAGGCCGCTGGTGTGGCTGGCCGACGGCGGGTGGAACCTGACGCTCGATACCGGTAAGCCGCATGTGGCCGTGACGGTGTGGGAAGAGTCCGTGTACCTCGGTCAACGATCGCCGGAGCAGGGGCTCAAAGCCTGCGTGTCGAGTTTTACGCGGCACCATCCCAACGCGATGATGACCAAGGCCAAGGTGAGCGGGAACTATGCCAACTCCATCATGGCGAAAACCGAGGCGCAGCGAAACGGATTCGACGAGGCCATCCTGCTGGACCCGCAGGGCTACGTCGCGGAGTGCACGGGCGCGAACCTGTTCGTGGTCCGCAACGGCCGGCTGATCACGCCTCCGGCCGACGCGATCCTCGAGGGCATCACGCGCGACACCGTGAGGGCCCTGGCCGGCGATCTCGGCATCCCGGTGCAGGAGTCGCAGCTCAGCCGCGATCACCTGTACGTGGTGGATGAGGTGTTTGTGTGCGGTACGGCCGCCGAGATTGTCGGGGTGTCGAGCGTCGACGGCCGCCCGATCGGCGCCGGTGTCACTGGGCCGATAACGAGAGTGCTCCGCGAGGCGTATCAGTCGGTGGTTCGCGGGGCCCACCCGCGATCAGAAGCGTGGATAGCGCTCGTCTAGAGAGCGGTCGGTCCTGGGGTCCTGGGGTCCACTGGGGTCGCTGGTAGGTTAATTGGCTGAGTTCCGGAACAACTCGTAGCGCGCTTCCAAGAGGAGAGGATCGGGTCTCGACGCCAAGGTCCTGGGCGCAAAAAGGCGCGAGCCATGAAAGCCCTGGAGTCCATGGATCAACATTGGTCCATCGGAATCATCAAGCACATCCTGACGGACCTCGACTATGCCGTCAGGCCTGAACCCAATCAGGTATCGGTCAAACGCCGCATGGTGCAGGTTGCACAACGCCACACCGTTGGTCACGGTCGGTTCGCCGAGTGGATCAGCGTCCGGCATGATGTGCGCGGCTTCGAGAAGTTCCTCGCGCTTGAGACGGCAGACGGCGCAGTGGTGCTGATAGGCCCGAACAACCCGTTCACGGAAAGTCGCTTGGTGCAGCCGCTGTCGAAACAAGCGGGTTACATACCGCCGACGAATCGGCGTCTGTTCTTCG
>JANLHE010000255.1 GCA_024653875.1 Acidobacteriota bacterium | reverse complement strand
GACCTGGGTGCCGTACTCGCGCATGGGCTCCGAGTTCATGCCGTCACTGTGGGAGGGCGACCTGCTCTACATGCCGACGACGCTGCCGGGCGTGTCGGTGACCAAGGCACGAGAGATCATCCAGCAGACAGACCGCATCATCCGGTCGTTTCCAGAGGTCGACCTCGTGTTCGGCAAGATCGGCCGCGCCGATACGGCCACCGATCCGGCGCCGCTCAGCATGATCGAGACGACGATCACGCTCAAACCCGAGGAGGAGTGGCGGCCGGGCATGACGCCCGAGAAGCTCATCCAGGAGATGAACCAGGCGATTCAGTTCCCCGGGCTGACCAACGCGTGGACGATGCCCATCAAGACCCGCATCGACATGCTTTCGACCGGCATCAAGACGCCGGTGGGCATCAAAGTGTCGGGATCGGACCTGGCGACGCTCGAGCGGGTCGGCCGGGAGATCGAGTCGGTCATCCGGCAGGTGCCCGGCACCCTCTCGGTCTACGCCGAGCGCGTCACGGGCGGCAACTACCTGAACATCAAGCCGAGACGCCAGGAGATCGCGCGCTACGGCCTCACCGTCGGCGATGTGCAGGACGTCATTCAGTCGGCCATCGGCGGCATGAACATCACGACGACGGTCGAAGGGCTCGAGCGGTATCCGGTCAACCTGCGGTACAGCCGTGAACTCCGTGACGACCTGCCGTCCCTGCGCGACATCCTGGTGCCGACCCCGCTCGGCCTGCATATTCCCCTGGGTCAGTTGGCCGACGTGGAGATCGCCAAGGGTCCGCCCGGCATCAAGAGTGAAGGCGCGCGGCCGAACGCCTGGATCTACGTCGACATCCAGGGCATCGACGTCGGCACGTACGTGCAGATGGCTCAGCGTGCCGTCACCGAGGAGGTTGAGGTGCCAGCAGGGTACAGCATCGGGTGGAGCGGCCAGTACGAGTACATGATCCGCGCCGAACGCCGATTGCGCGTCGTCGTGCCGCTGACCCTCATCATCATCTTCGTCATCATCTACCTGAACACCCGATCCACGTTCAAGACCTTCATCGTGCTGCTGGCCGTGCCCTTCTCGCTCATCGGCGCGTTCTGGCTGATGTACCTGCTCGGCTACAACATGAGCATCGCCGTCTGGGTGGGCATCATCGCGCTCGCCGGCGTCAGCGCCGAGACGGGCGTGGTGATGCTGCTGTACCTGGACGTCGCCTACAACGAGGCGGTCGCGCGCGGCCGGATGGCGACGCGGGCCGACCTGGTCGAGGCGGTCTACCACGGCGCGGTGCAGCGCGTGCGCCCGAAGATCATGACGACGTGCGTCATTCTGGCCGGGCTGCTCCCGATCATGTGGAGTCACGGCACGGGCGCCGACGTCATGAAGCGCATCGCGGCGCCGATGGTCGGCGGCGTCGCCACGTCGGCGATTGTCGTACTGCTTGTGTATCCGGCCATCTATTTCATCTGGAAGGGGTGGCGTCTGCCATCGGCGCCGGCCGCTCCGGCCGAGGACGGAGCCGCCATGGGACCGGTGGTCGAGCCAGGCGAAGCGTAACGAGGGGGTGTGGGGTGCAGTTTCGAAAAATCACAGCCATCGTCAGGCAGGAACGGCTGGCGGACGTCGAGCATCGACTGGTCGAGCTTGGCGTGCCGGGCATTACGGTCGCGCCCGTCCACGGATTCGGTGAATACGCCAATTACTTCAGAGGCGACCTGCTCGTACCGCACGTGCGGATCGAGATCTTCACGACTCCGGACCGCGTCGAGTCCATCGCATCCGTCATTCTCGACGCGGCGAGCACCGGGTGCGAGGGAGATGGCCTGCTGGCGGTCCTGCCGGTCGAACAGCTCATCCGGGTTCGGACGAAGGGCGCCGTGGATCCGGACGCCGGGTGAACGCCAGTCAACTCACGCACGGCGAGTGCCGCGGTGGGATGCGGACGAGTGACAGAGGAACACACAGGAGGTGAGTGATGAGAAGTTCAGCAAGAAGCAGGCTCCAGGGAACGGTTCTGGCGCTGACGTTGTTCGGACTCGGCGCGGGTATGTCTGCCGCCCAGATGGGGCACGAGTCCGGCATGCAATACGACCTGAAGACCGAGATGACACTCACGGGCACAGTCGAGGATGTCATGGACGTGCCCGGAACCGGCGCCATGAGCGGCATGCACCTCTCGCTCAAGACGAAAGCCATGACGATTCACGTGCACCTGGGGCCGACGGCGTTCGTCAGGAAACTGGGAATCGCCTTCGCCAAGGGGGATCAGGTCACCGTGACGGGGTCCAGGATCAAGGGCGAAGGATTCGAGGCCATCCTGGCCCGCACGGTCACGAAGGGTGACAGCGCGATCACCTTGCGCGACAAGAACGGAATGCCCCGCTGGGGGATGCGACCGTGACGGTCCACGTCACGGTCGGGAGCACGGACGTGGCTGTGCGCGTCGCGGAAAGCGAGGATGTGCCATGAGTAGACACAAGTGTCGGAATGACCAGCGAGCAGGACGGCGCGATCAGTTCACGGAGGTACCGGTGCGCCGCGGCTTCAGCCTGCGCACCGTCGCGATCGTGGTCGCCGGAGCCATCCTATTGACCGCCCTGGTCGTCGTCGCGACGACCCGCCGATCGGGCGCTGGCACGGCCGTGCCAGCGGTCGCGGCCGCCGGTGCTGATGTGCGGCTGGACGCCGCCCAATTCGACGATGGGCAGGCGCATTTCTTCACCTATGCCAATGCCGCGAACCAGGAACTTCGCTTCTTCGTGCTCAAGAGTTCCGATGGCGTGATCCGGGCCGCCTTTGACACCTGCGACGTCTGCTACCGCAAGCGAAAGGGCTACCGGCAGGCGGGCGACACGATGGTCTGTAACAACTGTGGCCAGGTCTTCCGGTCGGTGGATGTCAACGTCCTGCATGGCGGCTGCAATCCGGTGCCGCTCGACCGAACCGTCCGGGGCGGGCAGGTGGTGTTGACCGCCGCCGCGCTCCAGGCGGGGGCGTTCTACTTCTGAGGCCGCCATGCAACTCCGACATATCGCCTTCGCGAGTCTCAACCGTCGCAAGGGACG
>JANLHE010000253.1 GCA_024653875.1 Acidobacteriota bacterium | reverse complement strand
CACCGCCGCCGCGGCGCCCATCAGCCCCACCGATGTCCACGTGATCAGCGAAAACAGCTCGGTGTATCCCACCGCGTAGGCCGCCTGCGCCGCCGCGCTTTGCTCCAGCGATCCGATGTATCGCAGCATCAACAGGCCCGCCAGGTTCATGACGATGCCCTGCACGCCGGTCGGCAGGCCGAAGCGGAACAGCTCCCGGATGATCTTCCAGTCCGGCCGGTACGACATCGCCGGGCTGAAGTGCACCACGAGCTTGTCCGTGAAGAGCAGCCACAGGAACACGGCGGCCGTGAGCAGGCTGGAGATGGCCGTTCCCAACGCCGCGCCAAACGTGCCGAACTGCGGGATCAGCAGGACGTTGAGGATGACGTTCATGACGGTCATCACCACGCCCATGTGCAGGGTGGTCCTGACGTCGCCAGCCGCCCGCAGGGCGCCGCTCATCATGAAGAACGTCAGCATGCCGAGGCTTGAGACGAACATCATGCGGATGTAGGGCAGGGCCTCGCGCTGCACTTCCGGCGCGGCGTTAATCAGCGAGAGCAGCCAGGGCGAGGCGAAGTACCCCGCGGGCGCCAGGACGCCCAGCGAGAGGATGACCGCGGTCAGAAAAGCCTGATACACCGTGCGGTTGACGGCGTCGGAATCCCCTGCGCCGGCAAACCGCGCCACCAGCACGCCCATGCCCGAGAACACCGAGGCGACGAACACGATGACGAGGATGAACAACTGCAGGCTGACGCCGATGGCCGCGTTGGCGTTGAGGCCGACGTAGTGGCCCACCATCGAGTGGTCGATGACGCCCTGCAGGCCCCCGATGACGTTCTGCAGCATCGTGGGCCACGCGAGCATCCAGACGGCCTGCTTCAGCGGGCCATCGACGATGCGCCGGTCGAACTTCTTCCCTGGTTGTGCCGGCGGCGCGTCTGACATGGAGACTGTCTATCCTATGCGACTCACCAGCGGCCCGGAAACATCTTGCGCCCTGTCGCGCCGCGTCGCCGCCTCGGGGGATCCGCGCCTTCACCGGCGCCGAGCGTGCTAGCATCCCCTCAGAGTGAACCACGGCGAGATTGTCAGCTTTCTTTGGGGTGTCGCGGACCTGATTCGCGACACGTTCAAGCGGGGCAAATACCAGGACGTCATCCTTCCGCTCACCGTGCTGCGCCGGCTCGACTGTGTCTTGGCCGACAAGAAGGAAAAGGTCCTCAAGCGGAAATCAGAGCTGAAAACCAAGGGCCTTGGAGACTTGGACAGCCAGCTCCGCCGGACATCTGGGTACGCGTTCTACAACACTTCGCTCTACGACTTTGATCGGTTGATGGCAGACTCGACCAACGTCGCGGCCAACCTGCGCAACTACATCGCCGGGTTCAGCCCCAATATGCGCGAGGTGCTCGAGAAGTTCGACTTCGACAACACGATCAGCAAGCTCGATGAGGCTGGCCTGCTGTTCCAGGTCCTCGAACGGTTCAGGCGCGTTGAGCTGCACCCCGACCGGGTGGACAACCCGACCATGGGAACCATCTTTGAAGAGTTGCTTCGGAAGTTCAACGAAGCGATGAACGAGAACCCAGGTGAACACTTCACGCCCAGGGACGTCGTGCACCTCATGGTGGACCTGATGCTGGCCGGCGAGGAACGCCGCCTGCGCCGGAAAGGAGTGGTGTGCACCATCTATGACCCATGTTGCGGGTCGGGGGGCATGCTCATGACCACGAAGGAGCACGTTGCGGCCATCAGTCCGGGGACGGAGCTTCACCTGTTCGGTCAGGAGGTCAACCCGGAGACGTGGGCGGTGTCGAAATCGGACCTCTTCATGAAGGACCCGACTGGGCGCGATGCGGAGAACATCGCATACGGCAGCACGCTCTCAAACGACAAGCATTCGGGCAAGACGTTCGATTACCTCATCGCCAATCCCCCCTACGGCAAGGACTGGAAACGCGATCAGGAGGCGGTCGAGGCAGAGCACGAGCGTGGAGATGCCGGCCGATTTGGACCTGGCCTGCCTCGCATCAGCGACGGGCAGCTGCTCTTCATGCTGCACATGATGGCGCACGTCAAGGAGCCGAAGGAGGGAGGATCGCGGCTGGCGATCATCATGAACGGGTCTCCGCTCTTTACTGGCGACGCCGGCAGCGGCGAAAGCGAGATTCGGCGCTTCATTCTTCAAAAAGACCTGCTTGAGACCCTTATCGCGCTTCCAGAGCAGCTCTTCTACAACACCGGCATTGCGACCTATGTCTGGGTGATGACCAACCGCAAGGCGCCGGAACGCCGCGGCAAAGTGCAGCTCATCGACGCGACGTCGTTCTGGGTGCCTATGCGAAAGAGCCTTGGCGATAAGCGCCGCGAGATTCCATTCGACGGGCGGCAGCAGATTCTGGGGTTGGTGACCGGGTTGCAGGACGGCGAGTTCAGCCGCGTGTATCCCACGACGCGCTTCGGGTTCCGCAAGATCACTGTGGAACGGCCCCTGAGGCTGAACTTTCTGGCCAACGCCGAGCGACTTGAGAGGCTCGAACACGAGCGCGGATTCCGCGCGCTGGCCGAGTCAAAGAAGAAAGGCGCGGCGGGGATGAAGGAGCAGGCCCTTGGACGGGAGTTCCAACAGTCCATTCGCGATTGCCTCAGCCGGATGCCCGCCAAGCCCGTCAAGCTCGTCAAGGATCGGGGCACGTTCGAGCAGCTGCTGGAGGTGGCCTTCGAGAAAGCCGAGGTGACCCTCACGGCCCAGGTGCGCAAAGCGATTCTCTCCGCGTTGTCCGAGCGCGACGAAACAGCCGGGATTTGCCGCGACAAGGCAGGTAATCCTGAACCCGATCCGGAACTGCGTGATACCGAGAGTGTGCCGTTGCCTGACGGCGCTGACCCGGTTGACGCCGATGGTGTGCCCGCAAGCGTCACCGCGTTCTTCGACCGTGAGGTCAAGCCGCACGTGCCTGACGCATGGATTGATCTGGGCAAGCGTGACCTGCAGGACGGGAAGGTCGGCCTGGTTGGCTGCGAAATCAACTTCAACCGGTACTTCTACAAGTACACGCCGCCTCGCCCGCTGGACGTGATTGAAGCCGAAATCCGGGAGCTCGAGAAGGAGATCCTGAAAGGGCTGGCCGAAGTCACCGGCTCTGCGGGCTGACACAAAATGTCGGCAGATAGGTTGATGTGCCGGCATTTTGTGTTTGACGTGGTTCGGTCAGTAGGCGCAAAATGTCGGCATGCCATCGCATAGTGCCGACATTTCGGGTCACCTCGGCGGCTTCTTCCGTCCGAGCCAGCTTGAATCCGCCGGCCTGACCCGCGACCAGCTCCGTGCGTGGGTCCGTCGTGGCGAGGTTGAACACGTCGGACGTGGCCTCTATCGCCGGACAGACGCGGAGGTCACAGAGGACTATTCGCTGGCCCTCGTCTCTGCCCGCGTCCCCAACAGCATCGTCTGCCTCCTGTCAGCACTCCGCGTGCATGGGATTGGCACGCAGGCGCCGCACGCCGTGTGGCTGGCCATTCCTCACAAGGCCCGCGCGCCAAGACTGCCAAACCAGAAGCTGAGACTCGTGAGGTTTTCCGGTCCCGCCTGGACGTTTGGCGTGAAGGCAACCTCGTTCGAAGGTGTGCCTGCGCGGATCACCTCCCCCGCGCGCACCGTCGTTGACTGTTTTCGCTTCGAACGCCTTGTGGGCGCCGAAGTGGCCCTCGAAGCGCTCACTGACGCGCTGCGACAGCGGAAGGTGACCAGGGCCGAACTGGCGCGCGTCGCTGAACTCCTGCCGTCGCGCAAGCTCAACGCCGCGCTGGACCTGAGGTCGATATGAGTCCTGACATCGCGGCCTCGGTTCGGGCGCGCCTGCTCAATCAGGCAAAACAAAGCGGCGAGGAGTTCGAGCGCACCCTCGCGCGGTTTGCCGCGGAGCGGCTGTTGTATCGGCTCGGTCAGTCAGGCGCGCGCGACCGGTGCGTGCTCAAGGGGGCGAGCCTGCTCGGTGTCTGGCTTTCCGATCCCTACCGTGCCACCCGTGATGTAGACGTCCTCGCGTCCGGCAGCGGCGATGAGGCGTCCGTGCGTGAGCTGATTGGCGAAATCTGCGTGCAGCCGTGCCCCGAGGATGGACTCCAGTTCGACCTTGGGACACTCCAGGTGGCCGACATCCGCGCCGAGACCGAGCACGCCGGCAAACGCGCACTGCTGTTTGCGCACCTCGCGAAGGCGCGCATTCGCGTCCAGATTGATCTCGGCTTCGGCGACGCGGTGGCCACGCCGATCGAGGAGATCGCGTACCCGACGATGCTCGACGATCTGCCGGCGCCACACCTGCGCGCGTATCCGCGCGAGGTGTCCGTGGCGGAGAAGTTCGAGGCGATGGTCACGCTCGATCGGCGCAACAGCCGGATGAAGGATTTTCACGACATGTGGGCACTGTCGATGGCGTTCGCGTTCGACGGCTCTCGGCTGCGGGCCGCGATTGCCACGTGCTTCGAACGGCGGCGCACCGCCTGGACGCCCGAGACACCCGGCGTTCTTACCAACGATTTCTACGTTGCTGCCGACCTCGAGCAACGATGGACCCGGTACCTCGCCGCTGGCGGTGTCCTCATCGCGCCGCCCAGCCGATTCGAAACGCTCGGCGCGCACATCATGATGTTTCTCGCGCCCGTCCGGGACGCCATCGTTGACGACGTTTCATTTGATGCGCGGTGGCCGGCAGGCGGCCCATGGGA
>JANLHE010000250.1 GCA_024653875.1 Acidobacteriota bacterium | reverse complement strand
TAGATCTTCAACCTCGCGCCGGTCACGATCTCCGACGTCGGCAGCGCCGACGCGTCGATCGGCACCATCTGGTCGTCGTCGCCGTGCAGGACGAGCGTCGGCACATTGAACTTCCGCAGATCCTCCGTGTGGTCCGTCTCCGAGAACGCCTTCACGCAGTCCATGACGGCCTTCAGGCTGGCCTGCATCCCCTGGAACCAGAACGCGTCGCGCAGTCCCTGTGAGACCGCGGAGCCCGGCCGGTTCGCGCCATAGAACGGCGCGCTGACGTCTTTGAAAAATTGCGACCGATCCTTCTGGATGTTCGCGCGGATTTCGTCGAACACGTGCATGGGGAGTCCGCCGGCGTTGGCGGAGGTCTGCAGCATCAGGGGGGTCACCGAGCCAATCAGGACGGCTTTGGCCACGCGTGCCGTGCCGTGACGGCCGATGTACCGGGCCACTTCACCGCCGCCGGTCGAATGCCCGATGTGCACCGCGCCGGTCAGGTTCAGGGCCTCGACCACGGCCGCGAGGTCGTCGGCGTACGTGTCCATGTCGTGGCCGGTCCACGGCTGGCTCGATCGCCCGTGGCCACGCCGGTCGTGCGCGATGCAGCGGTAGCCATGCGACGCCAGGAACACCATCTGGTCGTCCCACGCATCGCCGTTCAACGGCCAGCCGTGACTGAAGACCACCGGTTGCCCGGTGCCCCAGTCCTTGTAGAAGAGCTGCGTGCCGTCCGACGTGTGGATGGTCGAATGTGTGAGCGTGGTCACGGAGGGGTCGGTTGGCGACGACGTGCGGAATGCGCGTCGCCGCCGTCCTGGGAATTACGCGAGGCGCACGTTCTCGGCGCGGGGACCCTTGGGACCCTGGCCTGTGTTGAACGTGACCGCCTGACCTTCGCGAAGCTGGTCAAACTGACCATCCGCGCAGGCAGACTGGTGGAAAAAGTACTCGTTGCCGTCCGAGGCTGCGACAAAACCAAAACCCTTGTCGCTCACCAACCGCTTGATCGTGCCCGTCATTGCTGCTGCCATGTCATGTCTCCAAATGTAAGTCGATCGTCTGTCTATTCAAGGCCCGCCGCGCGAACCAAGAGGATGTGCCCGGGTGTGCGCGGCTGATTCAGCTTGCGGCAGTACGGGCAGAAATATTCGTGGTAGGTCTCGTACCCGGCCACGCCTGACACGCCTTCACAGGTCAGCTCCACGACACGCGAGCAACTCGTGCATGCGACATTGATTCGCACGTGCGAGGGGGTCAAGGAGGCTGTGTTTAACATGAAGGTCGGTGCGGAAGGACTCATCAAGCATACAGGATTCCCCGAATTTCCGCTTGGCGCTGTGCAATGCGGAACATCTGCCCCCAGGGCGACTCACTATTGTCGTCAGCATGAGGTGGACATGACCTGGAGAGACAAGCTGGAGATCGGACTCAAACCCGACGCGCCCTATCGCAAGGACAACCTGCCCGACAGCCAGGTTCACGGCCCGGAAATTCCCGCTGGACCAGGGCGATCCCCGGAAGTCCCCGAAGCCCGCGACGAGGCGGACAAGGCCGCCACCGATCCGGCCGAGGAAGACACCAAAGACCCTTAGCAGCCCGTGGTGAAAGCCCCGCGCTGTGCTTAATGAGACAGCGGCAGACCGGCAGAACCGGTCACAGTCGGAGCATGTACAAGCCCCTTCTCGCCATCTCCATGTTCGCGATCGCGGTCCTCGGACTCTCGTCGGTCGCGTCGGCCCAGACCACGCACGTCGCCTCGCCGGCGACGCTGCAGAACGCCATCCAGACCAACGCGGCGACCATCGCGGCCGACCGCGCCGCCGTGACACGCGTCCTCACGACCTCCGAAGCCCGCATCGTGGCCGGCCGGCTCGGCCTTGACCTGACGCGCGCCGAGGCGGCCGTCGCCACGCTCGAAGGCACCGACCTGGCGAAGGCCGCAGCGTCCGCCCGCGCCATCGAAACACCGCTCAGCGGCGGCGCCAACACCATTGTCATTGGCACCACGACGTTGCTGCTGCTGATCATCATCCTGATCCTCGTCCTCAACTGACGTGCGCGCACGGACATCGGCGGCTGGAACGATCCTCCTCGCGTGGTTGATCGTTCTGGCCGCCGCGTCGTTGCCGCTCGGCGCGCAAGCGCCGCCGGCACCGGCGCCAGCGCGGCCGCTGCTGGAGGTGCCGTACCTGACGCAGACACCCGAGCTCTGCGGCGGCGCGGCGCTCGCCATGGTCCTCCGGTTCTGGGGCGATCGTGACGTCTTCGCCGAGGACTTCGCGCATCTGATCGACAAGAAGACGGCCGGCATTCCCACCAACGTCCTGACCACCGCCGCGCACAATCGCGGGTGGAGCACCCTGGTCACGCGCGCGTCCGACACCGACCCATTCACCTTGTTGCGCACCGCGGTGGATCGTGGGCATCCGGTGATTGCCCTCATCGAGCACGCGCCCCGGCTCTACCACTACGTGGTGGTCGTGGGGCTGACCGACGAAGCCGTGGTGTTTCACGACCCCGCGCGCGCGCCGTACCGCGTGGTGTCGCGCGACGCCTTCGACCGCGCCTGGGCGGTCACCGATCGCTGGATGCTCGCGGTACAACGCACCGCAGGCCCCGGCGAACCCATCCCATCGACGTCCCCGGTCCCCGTGCCGGCATCCCCGGCGCCTGAAGGCGGCGCGTGCGGCGCGCTGGTCGCGCAGAGCGTGGCGCTCGCACAGGCCGGCGAGATGGAGGCCGCGGAGCGGGGACTGTTGGCGGCCACACGTTTGTGTCCTGGAGACGCCGCACCGTGGCGCGAACTCTCGGGACTGCGGTTCGTCGCAAGGCAGTGGGATGCGGCCGCCCAACTGGCGACAACCGCGGTGCGGCTGGCGCCGGACGACGATCATGCCTGGCAGCTGCTGGCCACCAGCGAGTACCTGCAGGGGCACTGGCGCGAGGCGCTGCGCGCCTGGAACCACGTCGACCAGCCCTTGACCGACACCATCACCGTGACGGGAGCCGTGCGCACGCAGTGGCCGGTGATCACCGCCCGCCTCGGGCTGACACCGAGGCAATTGCTGACGCCCGACATCTTCACGCGGGCCGCGCGCCGGCTGGCCGCGTTGCCCATCGCCAGTGACAGCCAGTTGCGGTTCGAGCCGACGCCCGACGGGCGGGCCACCATCGAGGCCGTGATCGTGGAGCGGCCAGTGCTTCCCTCGGGCGTAGTGCCCCTGGCATTCATCGGCGCGCGCGCGATCGTGCTGGACGAGGTCCGGCTTGATGTGGCGGGACCCACCGGCAGCGGTGAACTGTGGAGCGCCACCTGGAACTGGTCCGAGACGCGGCCGCGTCTGGCCTTTCAACTGGACATCCCCTCGCCCACCCCGCGCGTGCCCGGCATCGTCAGCGTCGGCGTGCTGTGGGAGCGCGAGACGTATCGCACCACCCGCGTCGACCGGCGAAGGGTGGCGCTGCGTGTGGCCGACTGGGCGCCGCGTGAG
>JANLHE010000241.1 GCA_024653875.1 Acidobacteriota bacterium | reverse complement strand
GCCCTATTTCTTCTTGGGCCGGTACACGTGCGTCGAGTGTCCGAAGAATACCTCGGCCGCCTCCATCAGCGTCTCCGACATCGTCGGGTGCGGGTGAATGGAGAGCGTGAGGTCGCTGGCCAGGGCGGCCATCTCGACGGCGAGCACGCCTTCGGCGATGAGTTCGCCGGCGCCGGCGCCGACGATGCCCACGCCGAGGATGCGCTCGGTGTCAGGGTCGATCACGAGTTTGGTCATGCCGTCCGGCCGGTCGATGGCCAGCGCGCGGCCGAGGGCGGCCCAGGGGAACTTGGCGATCTCGACCTTGCGGCCCTGCTTCTTGGCCTCGTTCTCGGTGAGGCCGCACCAGGCGACCTCGGGGTCGGTGAACACCACCGCGGGAATCGCCTGCGGCTCAAACGCCACCTTGTGGCCGAGGATCGCTTCCACGGCGACCTTGGCTTCGTGCGACGCCTTGTGGGCCAGCATCGGCTCGCCCACCACGTCTCCGATCGCGAAGATATTCGAGGTGGTCGTGCGCATCGCGGGGTCCACCGTGATGAACCCGCGCTCGCCCACCGTCACGCCGGTCGTGTCGAGTCCCGGAATCGCGGAGTTGGGCTTGCGGCCGATCGACACGAGGACGCGGTCATAGGTCTCGTCAACCGTCTTCCCGTCCGGGAGTTCCATGGCGACCTTGATCCCGTTCTTCACCTCGGTCATCCCGGTGACCTTGGTCTTGAGCAGGATCTTGTCGAGCGTCGTCTCGAGGCGGCGCGCGAGGAATGTCACCAGGTCCCGGTCCGCGCCCGGCAGCAGGCCGTCGGTCATTTCGACAACCGTCACCTTGGTGCCGAGGGCCGCGTAGACCGAACCTAGTTCCAGGCCTATGTAGCCGCCACCAACCACCAGCAGGGTCTTCGGGATGTCCGGCAGGTCGAGCGCACCGGTGGAATCCATGAGACGGTCGCTGGTGATCGACAGCCCCGGGATCTTCGTCGGATACGAACCGGTCGCGATGATCGCGTGTTCAAACGCCAGCGCCTGCGTGCCGCCCGCGGCCAGCTCGATCGTGAGGTTCTTCGCGTCGACAAACGACGCCTTGCCCTGGATGAACGTGATCTTGCGCTGCTTCGAGAGCTGTCCCAGTCCGCCGGTGAGCTTCGTGACCACGCCCTCTTTGAACGAGCGCAGCTTGTCGAGGTCGATCTTCGGCTCGGCGTACGTCAGGCCCCAATTGGTGGCGTGTTTGGCTTCACTCGCCACCTTCGCCACGTGGAGCAACGCCTTGGACGGTATACACCCGCGATACAGGCAGACGCCCCCGGGGTTCGGTTCCATGTCGACGAGCGTCACCTGCATCCCGAGGTCCGCCCCATAAAACGCCGCCGCGTACCCGCCCGGGCCGCCGCCGATGACTACGAGTTGAGTTGAAGAAGCCATGAAACACAACCCTCAAAGAACCATCGTGAGCGGCTGTTCGAGTGCGTCCACGATGAACCGCAGGAACCGCGCGGCGTCGGCGCCGTCGATCACGCGATGGTCGTAGGACAGCGACAGCGGCAACAGGGGCCGCGGCACGAACTGGCCGTCGTCCCACACCGGCTCGATGCCGCTGCGGGACATGCCGAGGATGGCCACGTCCGGCTGGTTGACGATCGGCGTGAATGCCGTGCCGCCGATGCCCCCGAGGTTGGTCACCGACATGACACCGCCGGACATCTCGTCCAGGCTGAGCTTCTTGTCGCGCGCCTTCTGTGAAAGCACTGCAAGTTCCACCGCGATCTGCGTGATGGTCTTGGTGTTCACGTCGCGGATCACCGGCACCAGCAGCCCGTTCGGCGTGTCCACCGCGACACCGATGTGCCGGTAGCCCTTGAACACGATGGCGTCGTTGGCCATGTCGACAGAGGACGCGAACTGCGGGAAGCGATCCATCGCCGCCGCCAGGATCCTGATCACCACGGCGGTGATCGTCAGCTTGCCGCCGGCGGCTTCCACGCGCGCGCCGTACGCCTCGCGGAACGCCTCGAAGCCGGACAGATCGGCCTTGTCGTGCTGCGTCACGTGGGGCGCCTGCCAGGCCCGGCTCAGGTGCTCCGCCGTCTTGCGGCGGATGTTCGACATGGGCTTGCTCTCGACGCTGCCCCACTTCGAGAAGTCCGGAAGAGCGGCATGGCCCCGGACCCCGGTCGAGGAGCCCGATGTCATCTGCGTCTTCACGTAGGCTTTGACGTCTTCCTGGCCGATACGTCCGCCCGGCCCGGTGCCCGCCACCTGCGCGATGTCGATCCCCAGCTCACGCGCGAACCGGCGCACCGACGGCGCGGCGGGAACCACTGATCCGGCAGGTTCGAGCGGTGCAACAGGTTCACGAGCGGCAACCGGCGCCGGTGCCGGTGCCGGTGCCGGTGCGGGACGTGCGGACTCAATGTTCACGACCGCGGCAGTTCCCCGGGGCTGAAGCCCCGGGGCTCCGACTGCAGGCTCCGCGGACTTCAGGACCCCAGGACTTCCGGACCCAAGGACCTCAGTTACCGTCAGCACCACCTGCCCCGGCTTGACCTTGTCGCCCTGCGTGATATGCACGTCGGCAATCGTGCCCGCGATGGTCGAGGGCACTTCGATCGTGGCCTTGTCCGTCTCGAGTTCAAACACCGGCTGATCGACCTTCAGGATGTCGCCGGCCTTGACCATCACGCGAACGACGTCGCCTTTTTCCACGTTTTCCCCGAGCTCGGGGACCTTGAATTCCAATGCCATGTGTCTTCGTGACCTCAGGAAATCGCCGGGTTCGGCTTGTCGGCGTTCACGCCGAGATCCTTGATGGCCTTGGCCACCACCTTGCCGTCCACCTGTCCCTGCTGCTGCAGCGCGGACAACGTGGCGATGACGATGTAGCGGGCGTCGACTTCGAAGAAATCACGGAGCGCCGCGCGGTCCTCCGAGCGGCCGAAGCCGTCGGTGCCCAGCGTGACCATCGGCCGGCCCACCCAGCGGGCGATCATGTCGGGCTGGCTCTTGAGGTAGTCGGAGGCGGCCACCACGACGCCTTCGGTCGCGGCCAGGCACTCCGCGACGTACGGCACGCGCGGTGTCGCCGTCGGGTGCAGCCGGTTCCACCGCTCGGCGGCGTGGCCGTCGCGATACAGCTCGTTGTAACTGGTCGCGCTCCAGACATCGGCCGCCACGCCGTACTCGGCCAGCATCGTCTGGGCCTTGAGCGCTTCGTTGAGGATCGTGCCGCTGCCCAGCAGTTGCGCCTTGAGCTTCGCCTTCCCGGCGCCTTTCCCCTGCGGATCGACGGCCGCCTTGAATCGATACAGGCCCTTGATGATGCCGTCGTACACACCGTCCGGCATGGCGGGCATGTCGTACTGCTCGTTCATGACGGTGATGTAGTAGAAGGTGTCTTCCCCGTCGATGTACATCCGCTTGATGCCGTCCTGCACGATGGCCGCGAGTTCGTAGGCATACGCGGGGTCGTACGACCGGCACGTCGGCACCGACAGCGCGAGCACGTGGCTCTGGCCGTCCTGGTGCTGCAGGCCCTCGCCCGCAAGCGT
>JANLHE010000237.1 GCA_024653875.1 Acidobacteriota bacterium | reverse complement strand
TTCAATTACCGTTGGTGACGCCGACGCGGCAGGAGGGAACGTCCAATGGCTCTCAGCAAGAGGGACGTCGTGTTCGTGGTGTTGTGGACGTTGGCCGTGGCGCTGACGTTGTCCATCATGTTGACGGCCCAGGCGCAGGATCCTCCCCTTGAGCCCAGGATTGAAGCCTACGACAAGGGGCCAGACGCGATCGATGTGTCGAAGTACCCCGGGGACATGCGCGACAAGCGCAGCACGGGCGGCCGGTAACGTGCGGCGGGCGCTGCTGTTCACCGGTGTAGCATGTATCGCGGCGATCGGGTCGTCCCTGATCCTGCCCGCCGCGCCGGTGACCCAGGTGCTCGCCTTCAACCACGCGAAGCACGCGGCACTGACCTGTGCCGGGTGCCACGCCGGAATTCAGACGACCCAACGGGCAGGATTTCCGTCGCCGGCCGTCTGCGCGAAGTGTCACGCCACAGCGCCCGCCTCGGTCGCGCCGGCTGCCTGGGAGCAACTCCAGACGAGCGGAGTGCGCTTCTGGAAACCTGTCACGAGACTGCCGGAGCATGTGATGTTCTCGCACCGCCGCCACGTGGCGCTGGCCAGGTTGGCGTGCGCGTCGTGCCACGCCGACATCGGCGAGCGCACGGCGCCGCCGGCACGGATGCCCAGACGGCTGGTCATGAACACCTGTCTGGCCTGTCACCGCGCCGAGGGCGCCAGTGAAGACTGTGCGGGGTGTCACCGATGAACGACCATCTGACCCGCCGCAATTTTCTTTTTTACGGTGGCGCGGCCGTCGCCGGAGTCACGCTGGGTCAGGTGGCGCGGCGGCAGATTGCCTGGGCCGACGAGCGCGCGGCTTCGCGGGAATCGGGCGAGGAGCGGTGGGCGGTCTCGGTCTGCCGCGAATGTGCTGCCTCATGCGGCGTGCAGGTGCGGTTGATTGACGGCAGGCCGGTGAAGCTTGAAGGCAACCCGCTCTGTCCGGTCAGCCGCGGCCGGTTGTGCGCCAAGGGGCAAGCGGCCGTGGAAGCGTACTATGATCCCGACCGCCTGACCGGGCCGGCCAAGCGAATCGGGCCGCATGGGTCCGGCACGTGGCAACGAATCAGTTGGGAGGAAGCGACCAGCCTGCTCGCCGCCCGCTTGAAGAGCACCGCAGGCCGGCCTGGTGAGGTGTTGGCCGTCGCCGCCGAGGAGACCAGTCCGGCCGCCGATGTGTGGCAGCAGGTGTGGCGAGCCGCCGGCGCGCGCGTCCATTCGACAACCGGTGCCACGGCGGGCCGATTGCGCGAGCGGTGGGCCGCGCTCACCGGCATTGCCGCCGACCCCAGCTTCGATCTGGAACACGCCAGCTACGTTTTGTCGTTTGGCGCGCCGGTCGTCGAGGATTGGCTCTCTCCCCTTTGGACGCAGCGCGCCTTCGGCCGATTTCGTCGCTCCAGTGGCCGGCCGCGCGGCCGGCTGGTGCAGGTGGAAGGCCGCAAGTCGTTGACGGCCCGCAAGGCTGACGAGTGGATTGCCGTGCCTGCCGACCGGCAGGTCGTCCTGGTCTACGGCATCGCCGCCGTCCTCCTGCGGGAAAACCGAATCGACCGCGAGGCCCTGCGGCCGTACCTGCGGAATCTCAACGACTTCGAACAGGCCGTGACGACACGGTTTACTCCGGATGAGGTCGCAGCCGCCACGGGTGTCCCGGTAGTCACGGTGCTGCGCCTGGCGCGCGATCTGGTGTCGGCCGAGCGACCCCTGGTAATCATGGCGGCCGATGCCTCACGCGAGCTCGTCGATGCCGCCCTCGCGCTCGACATGCTTCTGGGTGCGTTCGATCGCCCAGGCGGGATCCACGCGGCCACGCCGCCGGTCTTCACACCGCAAACGGCGGGCGCCGATGCTCCCGACACGGGCGCGGCTCCGCGCGTGATCGTTTTTCGCGATTCCGCCGAGTTCCGCTCCCTGGCGACGACACCCGACCTCGAGCCGGCCCTCAACACCGCCGACCTCGTGGTGTCCTTTTCGCCGTTTCTCGACGAGGCGGCGAGTGTGGCGGACCTCCTGCTTCCGACGCACACCGCGCTCGAGAGCTGGCACGCGGTGGTCCCCGCGACCTGCGTGCCAGGCCAGATGATGGCCATCGCCAGGCCGGTGACGCCGCCGGCGCTCGAGACCCGCGACCTGATTGAGATCCTCAAGACCGTGAGCGACATGGTCGGTGGTCCCATGGCCGCAGCGTGCACCTGGCCGTCGTCCGAGGCGCTGGTCGGCGATCAACTCGCGCGACTGGCAGCGACCCACCGCGGTGGTCCGTACACCTCGATCTATGAGACCGAGTGGATGCAGCAACTCGAACGCGGAGGCTGGTGGACCGCTGCCGCAGCCACGGAGGAAGGCATCGGTGACGCCATCGCCACCGCCGGCGGCTGGGCCGATCCCTACTTCGAGGCGGGGCAGATTCGCCGGCGCCTCGCCGAGCTGGGAGGGTGCTCGTTCCCCGCGCCGCCCGTGCTGCCATCGGCGCCGCTGTCGCCGGTGATTCTCGATTCGCTCCATCCGCTCCAAATGGAGACGTTCGTGCCGGTGGGCGTCAACCGGCTCGGCAGTCCGAACCAGCCCGTGTTGTTCGAGTTGCTGGGCCAACCCGAGGCACGGCCGTGGGGACCATGGGTGGAGCTCAGTCCGGAGACGGCTCGAACTGTCGACGTGGCGACCGGCGAACACGTCCAAGTCGAGTCCGCGTCCGGTGCCCTCGAGGCGTCGGTGGTGATCGTCGAGGGGATGCCGCCTGGCGTCGTGGCGCTCGCGTTCGTGCCGGCGGTGCCGACCGGCGGTCGTTGGGCTCGCGAAATCGTCCGCGACGTCCGCAGCCTCGCACGGGAAGACGCGCTGCGCACCGGTCCGGTGGCCGTGCGCATCGCCAGGGTGTAGGAGGACAGATGGCGCGTTGGGGGCTTGTGATCGATCTCGACCGGTGCACCGCGTGCCAGGCGTGCGTGGTGGCCTGCAAGCACGAGAACAACGTGCCCTTCTCGACGCCGGCGACGGCGGCGGCGGGGCGATTGATGACGTGGATTCAACTTGTCGCCGTTGAGACGCCGAGTCACGGTGCGCCGACGGCTTTGCCGCTCATGTGCCAGCAGTGCGACCGTCCACCCTGCACCGACGTTTGTCCCACCAGCGCGACGTACCTCAACCCCGAGGGCATCGTGGCGCAGATCTACCCGCGGTGCATCGGGTGCCGGTATTGCACGAACGCGTGTCCGTACGCCGTGAAGTTGTTCAACTGGCACACACCCGAATGGCCTGAGTCGATGGCTCCGCTCAAGAATCCAGACGTGTCGGTCAGACCCAAAGGCGTGGTGGAGAAGTGCACGTTCTGCCACCACCGGCTCATGCGCGCGCGCGAACAGGCCCGCGCCGACGGGCGTGAGCTCTCCAGCGAGGACTACGTGCCCGCCTGCGTCCAGACCTGTCCGGCCGAGGCGATGGTGTTTGGCGACCTCGACGATCCGAACAGCGAGGTGGCCGTGCTGGCGGCGAGTTCCCGGGCCTTCCGGTGGATGGAAGAACTGGGCACCCGCCCAAAGGTCGTGTATCTGCGGGAGGGGGAGTAACCGTGGGCGATCTGCACGCGAGTGCGCATGACGAGTACGAGGCCATTACCCAACCCGTCCTCACGGTCGGTCCGTTGTTCAATCGATGGGCCCTTGGCCTTGGGGCCGTCGTGTTGTGGGCCATCTTCGCCTGGGCCTGGCAGCTCACGTTCGGCCTTGGCGAAACCGGCCTGGGCCGGCCGATCTTCTGGGGCCTGTACATCACCAACTTCGTGTTCTTCATCGGCGTGTCACACGCCGGCACGCTCATCTCGGCCATCCTCCGGATTGTCGACGCGGAGTGGCGCCGCCCGATCACGCGGATGGCCGAGGTCATCACCGTGCTGGTGCTGTTTTTTGGCGTGGGCAATGTCGTGCTCGACCTCGGCCGGCCGGACCGCGCGCTGAACGTCATCCTGCATCCGCACTTCAGGTCGCCGCTGCTGTGGGACATCATGAGCATCAGCGTCTACCTGATGGCCAGTTCCTTCTACCTGTACCTGCCGCTCATTCCGGACATCGCCCGTCTGCGCGACCAGACGCACGGCTGGCGCCATCGATTCTATCGCCGGCTCTCGATCGGGTGGACCGGCACGCCGAAGCAGTGGCACCGCCTGGAGCGCATGATCGGCATCATGGCGATTGTCGTCATCCCGATTGCCGTCTCGGTGCACACCGTGGTGTCGTGGGTGTTCGCGATGACGATTCAGCCGATGTGGCATTCCACGATTTTTGGACCGTACTTCGTCGTCGGCGCCATCTTCTCCGGCATTGCCGCGATCATCATTGCAATGGCCATCGTGCGGAAAGTGTACCGGCTTGAGAAGTACCTGCTGCCGATCCACTTCAACAACCTCGGCCTGCTGCTGCTCGTGATGGCCTGCCTGTGGTTCTATTTCACGTTTGCCGAGCACCTGACAACGTGGTACGGCCAGCAGCCCCACGAGGTCACGGTCTTTAACGCGCGGGTCTTCGGTCCGTTTGCGCCGTTCTTCTGGCT
This sequence comes from Acidobacteriota bacterium, assembly GCA_024653875.1. GTDB lineage: Bacteria > Acidobacteriota > Vicinamibacteria > Vicinamibacterales > SCN-69-37 > SYFT01. Next base: position 830 of record JANLHE010000237.1, on the reverse strand, counting down.
CATGGTGGTGACGTGTTTTGTGGTTCCCTTCGGGATTCTGGTCAATTCGCGCACGCGAACCGTCCGGTGGACGGTCATCGCCTCCATATCAGTCACCATTGGCATGTGGATCGAGCGATTCACGATCGTCGTCCCCTCGCTGTCGAATCCGCGTGCGCCGATCCACACCTTCACGTACGTGCCAAGTTGGGTGGAGCTCTCGCTGATGGCAGGATGCTTTGCCGCGTTCGCGCTCCTCTACATGGGGTTTACGAAGCTGTTTCCGGTGATCGCGATCTGGGAACTCGAGCAGGACGCGCATGCCGCAGCAGCGGTGACGGCCGATCCGGTGCTGGCGCCCCGAGTGGAGGAGGCGTGATGCGATACGTGCTGGTGATCGTCGGCTTGGCGTCGCTGGGTACGGCCATCGCCGTTCGCGCCGAACAGGGTTCTGCCACCGTCCGGCTTTCGGTCGAGCTGCCGGACAATCCGACGGCCGGTGCGCGCCTGTTCGTTGAGAAGCAGTGCGTCAGATGCCACGCGCTTGGCGGCGAAGGGCAGCGCGTGGGTCCGGATCTTGGCAGGATTCACATTACCGGGACCGTGCTCGACGTCGCGGGGGCCTTCTGGAACCACGCGCCTGTGATGTTGGAGAAGATGCGCGACCTGAAGATCCAGGCGCCGGTGCTGTCGGCCAGCGAAATGGCGGACCTGCTCGCGTTCCTTACCGCGTACCGGTACTACCTCACCGAGCTCGGCGAAGCGGGCAGCACCGAGCGAGGCCTCGAGGTGTTTCGGGCAAAGTCCTGCAATCGGTGCCATGGCGCGCGCAATGACTGGAACCGTCCCGG
>JANLHE010000233.1 GCA_024653875.1 Acidobacteriota bacterium | reverse complement strand
TCCGGCGATCGCGAAAAGCGCGTGCTCCTGCCCGAGCTCGTCGGCCGCCAACGCGCCCTGGTGTACGCCTCCACGCGCCGCAGCGCGGAGGACGCGTCGGAGACACTTGTGAACGCCGGGATCGCGGCGGCCGCGTACCACGCGGGGCTGAGCGACACGGAGCGCACGCGCGTGCAGGATGCGTTCGCGGCCGGCAGCCTGCAGGTCGTCTGCGCCACCAACGCCTTCGGCATGGGCATCGATCGTCCGGACCTCGAGGTGGTGGTCCACAAGGAACTCCCGGGATCGGTCGAGGCCTACTATCAGGAAGTGGGGCGTGTCGGCCGCGACGGCAGGCACGCCGTCGCCACGCTGCTGTGGAACTACGTCGACGTGAAGACGCGCGAGTTCCTCATCGACAAGCGCGGTGACGAAGACGGGCGCGATGGCATGGAGACCGACCCGGTCGAGCAGGACCGCCGCCGCACGCTTGAACACCTGAAGCTCAGGCGCATGGTGGCCTACGCCGACGGCACGGGCTGTCTGCGGATGACCATCCTCAGGTACTTCGGCGATCCGGATGCGGGCGCGGACTGCCAGTCGTGCGGCAACTGCCTGAGGCGCGCGTCGCTCACCGACGACCAGCTCCTCTTCGTGCGGAAGGTCCTTTCAGGCATCGCCCGCGGCGGCGAGCGGTGGGGACGCCGCAAGGTCGCCGCGATGCTGGCCGGCCACCTCGACGATCTGCCCGACGCGCTGCGGTCGCTCACCACGACCGGCCTGCTGAACGAGCACGATCCGAAGATCATCGAAAAGTGGATCGATGCGCTTGAAGGCGCGGGGGCGCTGTCCAGTTCCCAGGATGTGTACCGCACGCTGCGCCTGACCGCCCTGGGCCGCGACATCATGGCCGGACGCCAGACATCTCTGTCGCTGCTGGTGCCCACGGTGCGCGTGAAACAGCCCAAGGCCCGAAAGGCGAAGAAGGGTGCGGCGCCGGCCGCCGTAGTGTCACGCGCCCTGGAGGCGCCCGATGACGCGATTGGCGAGGCGTTGCGCGAGTGGCGACGCAACGAGGCGCGACGCCGCGCGGTGCCAGCTTACGTGGTGCTGCACGACAAGACGCTGGACGCCATCGCCGAGCAGTTGCCGCAATCAACGGCGGCGCTCAGCGACATTCCAGGCATCGGGCCCACGAAACTGGAGGCCTACGGCGAGGCCATCCTGCAGGTCCTTCAGTCCCGCGGAACCCGTTCGAGCGCGTAGCGTGCTGCGTTCGACGCTAGACGGCGATCTTGAAGACGACCTTCAACACCGGCTCCGGCTCAGCGATCGCCAGACCGGGCATGTGGCCGTCCTCGGGCCACAGCAGCACGAACTCGCCGGGCCGCAGCGTCACGCGATCGCCGTCACCGGTCAGCCACAACAGATCGCGGTCGGCATCATAGGGTTCGGCGGTCAGGCGCGCCAGCGGCGCCACGCCGATGTGCTCTTCCCCCTCCACCACCATCTGCAAATCGATGTGCGCGCGATGCGCCTCCCAGCGTCCCTCGTGGGCGGGCTTGGAGGTGTACCGCTGCACCAGCGCCCGCACATCGTCCCCCCCCACCGGATACGTGCCGTCGGCGAGCGCGGAGAAATCGGTGGAGCGGGCGAAGTCGAAGGCCCGGCCGAACCTCGGGCCCAGCGCGCGGTAGCGATCGGCGAGCGACAGGAGGTCCTTGACCATGCGGCGCATCCTATCGTAGAAACCCGGCGGGTCCGGCCCGATGCGGGTAGAATCGCGCGGCATGCCGGCGCAGGGATTCGACGCACTCTCGGGACCACTCGAAGCATTCCTCGCCAGCAACCTCCGCCTCGAGTACGTCGACCATCTCGTCCGCACCTCGGCCACACTCGGCGACGCGCTGGGTCCCCTCCGTCTCGCGATGCGCACGCACGCCTGGACCGGCGATGGCCATCGCCTGGCGATGGCCCGGGCGGTGCAGGCCGCCGATGCGCTGACGCGCGAGGAGGGATTCCACGCCCTGAACGACTGGGACGGTATTGCCGATCACGTCAACGTGGACATCATTCCGGTGGACGTGCTCGACTTCGTCCACAGGGTCCGCGGACACGACAGGCCGGACCCGGGAACGCTCGCCATCCTCGTCGACTATTACGCGTTCCACATCCTGTCCCTCCTCGCGCTGCGCGCCTGGGACACGACGGATCCGGACGTCGCGCTCGGCCGCGTGGGCGGGCTGCTGGATCAGCTGCAGGGGCCGCACGGCAGCGGCCAGCCGTTTGTCTCGGATCCGGAGACGCTGCTGCTCATCGCCACCTCGCACTACGAACCCGACGAACGCGGCTACGTGTCGCTCCTCGATCAGGTGCGGACGCTCTCCTTCGAACGCCAGCGCGCCGTGGCGCTGGGCCATGCCGCCAGCATGGGCGCGCATCTCCGGTTCGGGTTTCACGCCACGTACGCGCGCAGCACGGACGCGATGCGCGACGACAACGTGGCCGACTACCCATGGCTGCACTACGCCGCGGACGTCGTGCTGCGGGCGATCGAGCACCATGACGACAGTGCCCCAGGCGGACCGTCTCTCGTCGTCCTCGCCGAGGCGTTGCTGGGCAGCCTGACGGCGGATGTCGCGTCCCTGCTCGGCGCGGGGCCGTTCCGCGAGCGACTGATCGCGCGATCGTCACACCTGCAGCCGCTCTTCGACGCGCTGGAGCCGCAGCCGGACACGTACTCCCCGCTCTCGCTGTTCTTCAATTTCTCGCACAACGTGCTCAAGGGCGCGGTCGTCGACGCGCTCCTGCGGGGCGATCCCTGGACCGTGTCGTTCAACGACCTCCTGACCGGGCCCTCGGGCGGCGCCGGCGCACCCGCGTCCCGGCAGGCCCTCGCGCTCGCGCTGATGGGCCACGCGAAGCGCCATCCACAACGCATCCGCGGGCAGCTGATGCCCGTGATCGTCTACGACCCGGATGCCGGGCGCGCCGTGTGCCGCGCCACGGTGGGCCGGCTCGCATCCTGAACCGCCGGGACTTGTCAGAGGCCGCCCGGCCCGTGCATGATGTGCGCGTCCCAAAATGTTATAGGAAGGTTCCATGCAGCAACGATTGACCTGGCGTCACCAGGTGGTTCTCACCGTCTGTGCGTGCGCGATGGTTGCCGCGGTCGCGACCCGCGCGCAGCAGGCTCCGGCGCCCGCCGCCACCCTGGTTCCGGTCTCGGCCAGCTCGCTGCTCCTGCATCCGGATCTCTACCTGGGCCAGACCGTGGCCATCTTCGGCACGGTGGAACAGCTGCTCAGTGCCACGACGTTTTCGATGGACCAGGACGCCAGAAAGGCGTCGCTCACGGACCTCTTCATTGTCGCGCCCACCCTGCAGGCGCAGCCAAAGGCCGGTGACTACATCACGGTCGTCGGCACCGTCCTGCGCTTCGATCAGGCGGAACTGCAGCGGCGCGCGCGAGCCTACACGCTGGACGTTTCCGCCACCGTGACGGAACGCTACCGCGGCGCGATCATGGTGCTGGCCACCTCGGTGGTGGACCCGGCAATGACGGATCTCGCGAAGGCGCCGCCCGTGCCGCTGACGCCGCAGGAAGTTGCGTTCGATGCGGTCATGAAGCAGGTCAATCCGGCCAACGCCGAACTGCGCAAAGGCGTGGAGGCCGCCGACATCGCGATCGTCAGCAAGCAAGCGCCCCTGCTCGGAAAGCTGTTCACGGACACGAAGAAGTTCTTCGAGGCGCGAGGCGCCTCCGATGCCGTGAAATGGGCGACCGAAGGCGTCGCAATCGCCTCGGCCGTTGGGACCGCCGCGGCGGCGAATCAGTGGAGCGACGTGAGGACGTCAGCGGCAAAGCTCGGACAGCTGTGCCAGGCCTGCCACGCCGCGCACCGCGTGCGCGCCGAAGACGGCACCTATCGAGTGAAGAAGTAGGACGCCGGGTCTGTCAGACCCGGCAATGCCTCAACACGACTGGCAGCGGTGGTTGTTCTTCGCGCCCATCTTCTCGAGCAGCGCGATCGTCTCCGGGAACGGCGAGATGCGTGAGACGGGGCCGTTGGCCATGTCCACCGTGGTCTGGCCGCGGCGGCTGACGGCCTTGGGGTCGGCGCCTTTGGAGACCAGATACAGAATCATCTCGTTGTCGCCACGGGCCGCGGCGTGGTGCATCGGTGTATACCCGTCGCTGTCGCGCGCGTTCACGTCCGCACCCAGTTCTTCCACCAGGTACTTCACCGTGTCCAGCCACGCCTCCGGCGCGTGGTGGTGCGCGTTGCCGGCGAACCCTTCGCCGTATTCGGCGCCGGCCGCCGCGTGCAGCGGATAGACGGCCGGGCCCCCGTTCGGCACGGGCGGCAGGCCCGATGGATCCAGCACCGGAGCCGCCGGTGTCACGGGCGCGGCGCCGTCACCGCCGCCGGGCACGGGGCCGCCGCCGCGTCCACTGCCGCGTCCACCGCGACCGGCCGCGCGCATCGCGACGGTGGGCACGTTCGGATCGGCGCCGTACTTCACGAGCAGCCGCATCGCTTCCACGTCGGTGCCGTACGCCGCGCGCCAGAATGCCGTGGCGCCGGCTGAATTGGACAGGCCGCAATTGGCGTTGCCACAATCGGTGTAGACCATGTACCACGGGTGCACACGAATGCGGGCATTCGGATCCGCGCCCTTCTCGAGCAGCGCCGTCATGACGTCGATGTAGTTGGCGCGCTGCTGGTCCATTTCCTGCGGCTGCGGAAACCGGGTCCGCGGCTGCCAGCGGGCGTTGATCGTCGCCCACAGCGGCGTGACGCCGTGGCTGTCCGACGACAGATTGACGTCGGCGCCCCGCGTGATGAGCTCCATGGCGACATCGAACTGGCCGTTGATGAGCGCGATGAGCATGGGGCTGTGGCCGTCTCCGCTCTTGCCGTTGAGGCCCGCGCCGCCGTCAAGCAGGGCCTTGACGACATCGACGTAGCCCTGGCGCGCCGCGTGGTGCAACGCCGAGAAGCCGCCCTTCGCGGCAATGTTCGGCGGCGGCCCCTCCTCGTTGTTCCCCTGTCCGCCCTGGGGCTGACCGGCCATGCCGCCGTCCGGAGCGGCCCCGGCCCGGCCCCCGCGTCCGGCTGCGGCCGGGGGTGGCGCCGGCACGACGCCGGTGACGTAATACTCACGGACGGCCTCTATGGCCGCCTGCATCTGGCTGGGCGTGGGCTCCTGGCCCGGCTGGACGGCGTTGGCCAGAATCTGGCGCTGCAGGGTCTGCGCCTGCCGCGCCTGGGTTGAAAACCGGCCCACATCAAGGGCCTGCGTCATCAGATTCACGTCGGCGCCGCGCTCAATCAGCAGCCGCACGATCTCCGGCCGATTGGCCGCGGCGGCGAAGATGAGCGGTGTTTGCCCCCACTCGGTTTCCCGCACATCCACCTTCGCGTCGTGATCGAGCAGACTCGTCGCCGCGGCCACGCTCCCGGAAGCCGCCGCCAGATGCAGCGGCTGCGCGGCCCCGGTCGACGTCACCACGTCCACCTTCGCGCCGGCTTTGAGGATGGCCGCGACGGCGGGACCGCTGCCCGCGCGCGCCGCCAGATGCAGCGGCGTGTAGTCTCCGATGCGGGTCCGGGCGCCGACCGAGGCGCCGGCCGCCACCAGCACGGTCACCATCGCGTCGTCGCCGCGCTCGGCCGCCCAGTGCAGCGCCGTCATCCCGTCGCCGGGCGCGGCGTTGGCGTCGGCGCCCGTCGCCAGAAGCGCGCGCAGGCCGGCCATGTCCCCGCGCCGCGCGGCCTCCGCCACGGCGGGCCCCTGCGGCGCGGCCCACAGGGCGGCGGTCGTGCACAGGACCGCCGTCGCCAGATGACCAAGGATGCGGCGCGCGTGCGTCATGCTCGTGTTCTCCTGAAACCCGCCGTGAATCACGCCAGCGACAACGGCGCGGTGCTGTCGCCGAACGACGTCATGTCCATGCCGAGGTTCTGCATGAGGGCCAGCATCACGTTGGCCATCGGCGTGCCGTCCTCGGCCTTCAGGTGCACGCCGCCCTTCAGCATGCCGTTGCCGTGGCCGAAGAGGACCAGCGGACACCGGCGGTGGTTGTGTACGTTGGGATCGGCCATCGGCGAGCCCCAGATGACGAGCGTCTTGTCGAGAAGATTGCTGTCACCCTCGATCGTCTCCTTCATCCGTTCCAGGAAATACGCCGTCTGGCTGACGCGGTACTTGCAGATCTTGTTGAACTCCAGCACCCGCGCCTCGCTGTTGCCGTGGTGCGAGGCCGGGTGGAAGGGCTGGGGCGAACCGCTCTCCGGGAACACGCGGCTCGACGCGTCCCGTCCGGTCTTGAACGCGATGACGCGCGTCATGTCCGTCTGGAGCGCCAGCACCTGCAGATCGAACATCAGCTTCATGTGTTCGGAGAACGAGTCCGGCACGCCGACGGGGGCATCCGGCAACTCGCGCGTCTCGCCGCTGGTGTTGTGCGCCTCCACCATGCGGATGCGCCGTTCGATCTCGCTGATGTGTTCGAGGTAGCGGTCGAGCCGGAGCCGATCGGAGGCGCCCAGCGAGGCGCGCATGGTGGTGACTTCGCCGTGCACCCAATCGAGGATGCTGCGGCGCGTCATGCGCCGCTCCGCGCGCGCCGCCGTCGTGCCGCCCGATCCGAACAGCATGTCGAACCCCACGCGGGGATCGCGAATCATCGGCAGGGGCTGATTGGGCGTCGCCCACGAAATCGAATCGGTGTACGCGCACGAGTAGTTGTACGTGCACCCGCCCGCCTGATCCAGGTTCTCGATGCAGAACTGCATCGACGGCAGCGGCGTCGACTGGCCGAACGTGTTCGCATACAGCTGATCGAGCGATGTGCCCGCCCAGATGTCGGACCCCTGCGTCTGCTTCGGGTGGGACTGCGTGAGGAACACGGCGCTCGACCGGAAGTGGTCGCCGCCGATTTCGGGCGCGGCGAAGGCCTCGGCCATCCGCACGTCCGTGTTGCTGACGATCGTGGTGTAGTCGCGATACGCGTCCAGGGTGCTCAGCGGGTTATCCGGCACCAGGGTGTAATTGCGGCCGACCTGCTCGGGCGCGAACAGGTGCTTGCCGGCGCCGATGCCGTTGCACCCGGCCAGCCCGTGCACCTCCTCGATGCACACAAGGCGCGTGTGCGTCGGCGCGGTGGCCGCGCGGGCCGTGCGGCTGAGGCCGGCGGGGACCATCGCGTCCAGGAACGGCAACGCGACCGTGGCGCCCATGCCGCGCAAGAACGTCCGCCGTGGCAGATATTTCCCGGTGAGATAGGACATCGATCGTCTCCTGCAATTGGCCCCCGGAACGAGGGCGCTACCGTCGTGCTCCACTGGCACTCGCGTCGACCACGGCCTCGGCCCGGCTCGAACGGAATGCGTCGCTGCTGATGACGCCCAGGACCAGGTCGGACATCGGATACCCGCCCGGCGCGGCCTTGCGTGTAATCGCCCGGATGGTGGGCTGGTCGAAGTACTCCGTCCGCCGGCCCAGCGCGTACGCCATCAGGTTCTCTGTCAGCGTGCGCATCAGCGGCGCGGGACGCTTAAGCAGCACGGCGGACAAATCCGCGGGCGACGCCACGGGCGTGCCGTCGTAAAAATTTCCCCGCGTGTCGAGCGCCACGCCGTTCTCCCGGACGCGCCACCGCGCGATGACGTCGAAGTTGTCGAGCGCC
>JANLHE010000220.1 GCA_024653875.1 Acidobacteriota bacterium | reverse complement strand
GCTCCGGTGTGGCCGGCGCTGTACAGGGCGTGGGCGTCGCCGCGCGCCACGGCCTCGGCCGCCACCTTGATCGACGCGCGCGGCTTGCGCCGCAACGCGGCCAGCGGCGCGTCGTCCATGGAGATGCGATCGGGAGCGTCGAGAAAGGACAGGGAGGATGGCGCCGAGCCGCCCGAGACCCGGGCGACCTCGGCCGCGAGCAGGTCGATGGGGCCGACCAGACACACCGAGACGTTCAGATCACGCGCAGCCGCCACGGCTCCGGCGATGACCTCGCCAGGGGCGTGGTCGCCCCCCATGGCATCAACGGCGATGATCGGGCGCAGTGGTTAGTCTTCCTTGACCGCACGCACCTGGCGGCCGTTGTAATAACCGCAGTTGCCACACACCTGGTGCGGCAGTTTCATTTCCTGGCACTGCGGGCAGCGCGTGGACTGCACCTTGGTCAGCGCGTCATGCGTGCGGCGCTTGGAGGTGCGTGATTTGGAATGGCGACGTTTTGGATTCGGCACGGTCTCTACCCCTTGGTCTTCTCGTTACGGCTTTTCCACTCAGCCAGCGCGGCCATCCGTGGGTCCACCCACTCATGCTGGCACGCGCACGTTTCGCGGTTCCTGTTCGCGCCGCAGATCGGGCAGAGGCCTTTGCAGGCTTCAGTGCACAACGGCTTCATCGGCAACGCGAGATACAACTGTTCGCGAACCACCTCGCCGAGGTCAATTGACCCGTCGTGGTATTCCGCCAACCCAAAGTGCTTCAGCGCGCCATCCCGCGCCGCGGTCTCCGCGGTCACCTCGGCGAACTCGGCCGGAGGGACAAACCGCGTCTCCACCTCGGCATCCACCGGGATGACGTACGGTTCCAGGCAGCGCCCGCACACCACTTCCATCGAGGACGTGACCTTCGCCACCAGCACCACGGTGGTGCCCTGGTCACGCCGCACGGTGCCAACCACCTCGCTGGGCCCGACCACCTTGAAGTCGTCCGTCAGGTTGGCAAACGCCCCGGCCTCGTAGCGCCGTGTGACGTCTTCGTCCCCTGTCCGCAGCCGGCTGATATCGAGCAGCATGGTTCCCTCTACCGGCCCCGGCCGGTAGCGCAAACGAAGATTCTACCACGACCCTACACGCTCCAGGAGCGGGGGACGAACAGATCCTCGAACAGGGCCACGGCGTACCGGTCGGTCATTCCGGCCAGAAAATCGCGGGCGGCGGCGTCCAGGCCCTCGGTCTCGATGGTGACGGCGTCCAGGAACTGGTCCGGGCGCTGGCGGAGCTTGTCCCAGAGCCCGCCCAGGACCCCGGCGGCCTTTTCGAACTCGGCCGTGGCGCGCGGGTTCTCGTAGACGGCCTTGAACAGGAACTCCCGCATGTCGAGCGTCGCCTGCAGCACGGGGTCGCTCATGCGAATCTCCGCCAGGCCTCCCGCGAGCGTTTCGGTCACCACGTCGGTGACCATCGCGTTGATGCGCAGCGACGAGGTGTTTCCCAGCACCTCGACCGCCGACCACGGCAGGTCCCGGATATCGAGCACCCCGGCCCGCACCGCATCGTCGATATCGTGGTTCACGTAGGCGATGATGTCGGCCACGCGGGCGATCTGCCCCTCGATGGTGCTGGCCCGGTGCTCGGGCGGCGCGCCCACCGGCAGGCCGTGTTTGCCCTTGGAGTGGCGCGCGATGCCGTCGCGGACTTCCCACGACAGATTCAGGCCCTGCCGGTTGTTCTCCAGCACGTCGACGATGCGCAGGCTCTGCTCGTGATGGCTGAACCCGCCGGGGACGATCTGGTCGATCACGCGCTCGCCCGCGTGCCCGAACGGCGGATGCCCCATGTCGTGCCCAAGCGCGATGGCCTCGGTGAGTTCCTCGTTGAGCCGGAGCACCTTGGCGATGCTGCGCGCGATCTGCGAGACCTCGAGCGTGTGCGTCAGTCGCGTCCGATAGTGGTCCCCCTGGGGCGCGAAGAACACCTGCGTCTTGTGCTTGAGGCGCCGGAACGACTTCGAGTGGATGATCCGGTCGCGGTCGCGCTGGAAGATCGGCCGGATGGGATCGGCCGGCTCGTCACGGAGCCGGCCCTTGCTGGTGCGGCTGCGCGACGCCTGCGGCGCCAGGATCTCGTCTTCGCGGGCCTCCAACTGTTCGCGGATGCTGGACATGGGGACACCAGTCTAACAAGACACAGTGGCTCGTCCCGGGCTAAAGCCCGGGACCTCCGTACTGCTTGGAGGGCACGGGCTTCAGCCCGTGCCGTGCGGTCAACGCCGACAAAAAACTCGTACCGTGGCGCAGCGGGGCCACGCCGAACACCTCGGCCAACGTCTGACCGAGGTCCGCGAAGGTGGCGCGGGTGCCGAGGTCGGTGCCCGGCGGGACACCATCGCCCACGACCAGCAGCGGCACGTGTTCGCGCGCGTGATCGGTGGACGGCGTCGCGGGGTCGTTGCCGTGGTCGGCGGTGACGATGAGCAGGTCGGTCGGCGTGAGCGCGGGCAGGACCTGGGCAAGCCGGGCGTCGAACCGCTCGAGGTTCGCGGCGTAGCCGGGGACGTCATTGCGATGGCCGTACTTGGTGTCGAAGTCCACGAGATTCACGAAGATCAGGCCGCGGTCGGTCGTGGCCAGTTCCTGCATGACCACGTCCATCCCGTTCTCGTCGGAGACCGTGTGAATCGCCCGGGTCAGCCCGCGGCCGGCAAACAGGTCCTCGATCTTGCCGATGCCGACCACCGGGTGCCCGGCGGCCTTGAGGCGGTCGAGCAAGGTGTCTTCAAACGGGTCCAGCGCGTAGTCGCGCCGGTTGGAGGTGCGGCTGAAACTGCCGGGCTCGCCGACAAACGGCCGCGCGATGACACGGCCCACGCCCATGCCGCGCCCCACCAGGTCAAAGGCCTCGTCGCAGTAGCGGTACAGTTCGTCGACCGGCACGATGCGCTCGTGCGCCGCGATTTGAAACACGCTGTCGGCGGACGTATAGACAATGGGCGCGCCGGTGCGCATGTGCTCGGGGCCCAACTCGTCGATGATCTGCGTGCC
>JANLHE010000218.1 GCA_024653875.1 Acidobacteriota bacterium | reverse complement strand
ACGATGGTCGTGGCCAACTACATCTTCGTGCTGGTGTCGCTGCCCGCGGTGGAAGCGTACAAACCCGTGGTGCCGATGGTGCAGACCATCCAGGCGCGGACGCGTGCCGGCGAACCGCCGCCCGTGGTGGCGCACTACATCACGTCACTGCCGAGCTTCACGTACTACCTGGGCCGGCCGGTCGAGGGGTACTTCGATCTGCCGGCGCTGCTGGCCCGCGCCCGCGTGGCGCCCGAGATGTACATCCTGATGCGCCCGCATGAGTACGCCGACTTCGAACCCGCGGCACGGGACGAGTCGCTGGTGACGTGCATCGTGCAGCGCCAGACGTTGTTCGAGGCCAAGCTGAAACTGGTCTTCGACGGCACGCCGTGGCCGGAGGTGTACCTGGTCGGGACGCGGGCCGCCTCCAGCGGCACATAATCCGTGCCACCGAAAAAGACGTCGGGTGTCTTTTTTTCTGGCGCAGGAGTTGCGCCACAAAAAAAGACACCCGACGTCTTTTTCGGTTCTACAGCGCGCGGCGCAGTTCGTCGCGCCCGACCGTGGCCGCGCCGAAGCGGCCCACCACGATGCCGGCCGCGTCGTTGGCCAGGCGCGCGGCGTCGCCCAGTGACGCGCCCACGGCCAGCGCCAGGGCCAGCGTCGCCACCACCGTGTCACCGGCGCCGGTGACGTCGGCCACTTCGCGCGCGGTGGCGGGGATGTGCAGGTCGATTGCCGATGGTCCCGACGCGTCGAACAGCCACATGCCGCGCTCGCCCCACGTGATGAGGATGTTGGCCTGCGTGGCCGCGTGCAGCGCCCGCGCCGCCGCCCGCGCATCGTCGGCGGTCTGAATCCGCGTGCCGGTCATCAGTTCGGCCTCGTGGTGGTTCGGGGTCAGCACCGTGGCGCCGGTATAGCGCGCGGCGTCGGGGACCTTGGGATCCACGATGACCGGGCGGCCCCCGGCGGCCGCGACGACCGCCGCGATGACGCCGGGCGTCACCACGCCTTTCCGGTAATCGGAGAGCACCACGGCCCGGGCGGTGGCGGCCACGTGGCTCGCGGCGGCGTGCATCGCTCTGGCCATCGCGCCCGCCAGTTCCGTTTCGTCCTCGTAGTCCACGCGCGCCACCTGCTGATTGCGATTGGTCACCACGCGCACCTTCCGCGTGGTGGGACGCGTGTCGTCCACCACCAGCGACGTGTCGCCGATCCCGCGATCCCGCAGGACCGCGCGTAAGCGGTCGGCCGCGTCATCCAGTCCGACGCATCCCACCAGCAGCGGCTCGCCGTCAAGCGCGCGCACGTTGGCCGCGACATTCGCCGCGCCGCCGAGCCTGAACTCTTCGCGTTCGAATCGCACCACCGGCACCGGCGCCTCGGGCGAGATGCGATCGACCCGGCCAATCAGAAAATGATCGAGCATCACGTCGCCGATGACGGCGACCGCGGTGCCCGAGAGCTGGTCGAGAATCGAGCCCGGTGCGTTCATCGCGCCCCTTCGACAGGCTCGGGCCTGGCCGCGGCCCACGGCAACGTAATCAATCCGAGAAACAACATGAGGAACTCCGAGTCGCCGAAGTTGTATTCAAACAACCCGGCCACCAGCATGGCGACGATG
>JANLHE010000217.1 GCA_024653875.1 Acidobacteriota bacterium | reverse complement strand
CCGCCGGCGTCTTCCAGGAGGGCCTTGGCGCGCTCGAACGTCTTGCCCGTGTTGCGCACGTCGTCCACCAGCAGCACCCGCTTGCCCCGGACGACCTCGCGGTAGAACGCGCGCAGGACCATCGCGCCCGTGTGGTCGATTGACAGCGGCGCAAAGTTGCACGCCGGGTGGCTGAGCGGCCGATGGCCGTCGAGCAGGCCGGCAATGGTGTGCGCCAGCAGGGCGCCGCCCATCACGGGACCGGACACCACTTCCGTGGCGCCCACCAGATCGCCGGGCAGGCGCGCGATCAGATCCTGCGCGAACCGCCAGATGGTGCCGGGCTGCTGGAACAGCCGGTGCGGGTTGAGGTACACGCTGCCGTGGTAGCCGTTGCCATAGTCAAAATGGCCGTTGACCATCAATACGCCCTGCGACTTCAGTTCTTCGAGAGGATTCGGCATTGTCGTCAGTTGGCCTCAGCCAGAGTGTCCGCGCCCGGCACGGCCGGGTTGGTGTACAACACGCGCCCGCCGACGATCGTCGCGGCCGTGGCCCCCTTGAGCGTCCAGCCGTCAAAGGGGGAGTTCTTCGATTTCGACACGAGGGAGTTCGTCTGAATCGTCACGAGCGCATCCGGCGCCAGCACGGTCAGGTCCGCCGGCTCGCCCACGGCGATCGTGCCGCCGGGAATCCGCAGCAGCGCCGCCGGGGCCGCCGAGAGCAGTTCGACCAGGCGCGAGAGCGACACCACGCCTCCGTGCACCAGCCGGTCCAGGCACAGCGGCACGCAGGTTTCAAGGCCGACGATGCCGAACGGCGCGCGGTCGAACTCCAGCGCCTTGTCGTCCGCGTGGTGCGGCGCGTGGTCGGTGGAGATGACGTCGATGGTGCCGTCGCGCAATCCCTCGATCATCGCCAGGCGATCGGCCTCCTCCCGCAGCGGCGGGTTCATCTTCAGGTTGGTGTCGTACCCCGCGCCCCGTGTGAGCGCCTCGTCGGTCAAGGTGAAGTGATGCGGCGCCACCTCGCACGTCACGCGCACCCCGCGGCGCTTGCCGTCGCGGACGGCGCGCAGCGTCTGCCTGGCGCTCATGTGCGCGATGTGCACGCGGCCGCCGGTCAGCTCCGCCAGGCTGATGTCGCGCTCGGCCATGATGGACTCGGCCGCGCCGGGAATGCCGCGCAGGCCGAGCATCGCCGCCACCGCGCCCTCGTGCGCCACGCCATCCCCCTTGAGTGACGGGTCTTCGCAGTGTTCGATGATCGGCATATCGAACATGTTCGAGTACTCGAGCGCCCGCCGCATGAGCAGCGCCGTCGCCACGGGCTTCCCGTCGTCGGTAAACGCCACGCACCCGGCCGCGCGCAGGTCGCCCATCTCGGTCATCTGCTCGCCTCTTGATTCGAGCGACACGGCCCCGATGGGATACACCCGGGCGAAGTTGGCTTCCGCCGCGCGCGTGAGGATGAACCGCGTGACCGATGCCGAGTCGTTCACCGGATCGGTGTTGGGCATGCACGCGACGGCCGTGAAGCCGCCGACCACCGCGGACCACGTCCCGGTGGCGATGGTCTCCTTGTGTTCCTGCCCAGGCTCGCGCAGGTGCACGTGCATGTCGATCAGGCCCGGGGTGATCACGAAGTCCGGCGGCACCTGGACCACGCGCGCGCCGCCGGCCGGCAGGTCCGTGCCGACGGCGGCCACCTTGCCGTCCTCGATCCGGATGTCGAAGCGGCCGTCGCGGCCCGCCCTGGGATCCACCACGCGGCCACCCCGAAGAAGCACGCCCGTCACGCCCGTTGCCGCTTTCGCCATCACGCCTCGTCCTCACCGGCCAGCAGGTACAACACGGCCATCCGCACGGCCACGCCGTTGGCCACCTGATCCAGAATCACCGACCACGGCCCATCCGCCACGGCCGAATCAATTTCCACGCCGCGGTTCATCGGCCCCGGGTGCATGACGATGACATCCCCGGCGGCGCGTGTCAGCCGCGCCGGCGTCAGGCCGAAGAGGGAGAAGTACTCACGCAGCGACGGCAGGAACATCCCGTGCATCCGCTCGTGCTGCACGCGCAGCATCATCACGACGTCCGCGCCCGTCACGGCCTCGTCAATCGACGTGGTCACGTGGACGCCCAGCGCGGTGAGTCCCAGCGGAATCAGCGTCGCCGGCCCGCACGCGCGCACCTCCGCGCCCATCTTCGTCAGCAGCAGCACGTTCGACCGCAGGACCCGGCTGTGCTGGAGGTCGCCGATGATGGCGACCTTCAGGCCGGCGAGCCGTCCCTTGCGCTCCCGGATTGTCAGGGCGTCCAGCAGCGCCTGCGTCGGGTGTTCGTGGGTGCCGTCACCGGCGTTGACGATGCCCGCGCGGCAAATCGTGGAGAGCAGGTGCGGCGCGCCGGACGCCGCGTGGCGAATCACGATGAGGTCCGGCGACATGGCCTCAATCGTCCGGGCCGTGTCGGCCAGCGTCTCGCCCTTGGTGACGCTGGAGCCGGCGGCCGTAATCCCCATCGTGTCCGCGCTCAGCCGCTTCTCGGCCAGCTCGAACGACAGGCGCGTGCGCGTGCTGGCCTCGAAGAACAGGTTCACCACGGTCCGGCCCCGCAGCGCCGGTACTTTCTTGATGGTGCGCGTGCCGATCTCCTTCATCGCCACGGCGGTATCGAGAATCAGATCGACTTCCGACGGGTCGAGGTCCGCGATGCTCAGCAGGTGCCGGCTGCGCAACCGGGGTGCGGGTGTGAGGCTCATGGCGCCACCTCCGCGTCGTCCACTTCCACTTCATCGCGTCCGTCAATCTCCTGCAGCCGCACCTGCACGCTCTGCTGGCGCGAGGTCGGCACGTTGCGGCCGACGTAGTCGGCGCGAATCGGCAGCTCGCGATGACCGCGATCCACCAGCACCACCAGCTGGATGGCGCTGGGCCGGCCGAAGTCGATGAGCGCGTCCAGCGCGGCGCGAATCGTCCGCCCCGTGTACAGCACGTCATCCACCAGCAGAATCATCTTGCCGTCGATGGAAAACGGAATCTCCGTGCGTCTGAGGATGGGCTGCGGCCCGACCTGGTGCCGCATCAGGTCGTCGCGATACAGGGTGATGTCGAGCGAGCCGGTGGGCACGTCGAGGCCGCCGGCGGTCTTGAGATTGGCGGCGAGCCGTTCGGCGAGCGGCACGCCACGGGCGCGGATGCCTATGAGGGCCAGATTATCGGTGCCGCGGTGGCGTTCGAGGATTTCGTGCGCGATGCGCATCAGGCTTCGCCCGACGCGATCGGCA
>JANLHE010000213.1 GCA_024653875.1 Acidobacteriota bacterium | reverse complement strand
GATGTGCGGCACTGTCAGGGCACCGTGCTCGCGAACTGGATCGCGATCGCCGCCGATGGCCAGCCGCGCGGCCGCGGCACCAACGTGTTCACCATGGGCGCCGACGGCCGCATCGAGGCGGCGACGGGATTCTGGGGTTGAGTGGTCCTGGGGTCCTGAGGTCCTGAGGTCCTGGGGTCCTGGGTCACTTCCCCTGAATCAGCCGTACCCGCAGCGAGAGGCGATGGCCTTCGAGAAGATTGGGGCCGCGCTGCCTCGTGGCGGTGGCCACGCCGCCCCCACCCCTGCCCGCACCGGTGCCGCGCATGACGAGGCCGCCCGCAGCGGCCTGTCGCGCAAACACCGCCGGCTCAGGGAGATCGAACGACACAACGTCGCCTGGCGCGAGCCAGTCCACCGTCTTGCCGCCCGTGCTGCCGCTGAAGCGCAGGCGCCCCGTGGCCTGGTGCGTGACGGAGCGCGCGAGTCCCACCCACAGCGCGCGTGAACCATCGGGACGCAGCACGGCGCGCAATTGTCCGGTCACGTCGATGAGCATCGGACCATCGGCCGAGCCCACCGGCAGGCCGCGGAACATGAACCCCACGCCGCCCGGCGCCAGTCGCACCGTTTGGTGCTCGACGGTTTCGGCGCCGCCCGGTGACTGGTGCACCAGCCACAACTCAGCCGTGACCGGATCGTCTAGTGGAGCGGGGGGCTCGGCGCCAATGGCGACGGATGTCGGGCTGCTCATGCCCTCGACGCGGAGGGCGACGCGCAACTCGAGCGTCTTCTGGGTTGCCGCGCAGGCGCCTGGAGTCGCTGGGCGAGTGATCTGGTCGAGTGGGATTCGGTCGCCGCCCTGCAACGTGAGTTCACTCGTGCCGCCCGATCCGGCGGCCACGAGCCGGCCGCGTTCCCACATGCGGAGCCACGTGACGGCCACCGTGAGGTGGGTCGCGCTCCTGGATCGTTCCACGATCGAGATCCGCCAGCCGTCCGTCGCGTCCGCGGGTGCACCGCCGCGCGTGATGGCGGACTCACAAAGGTTGCCGCGGCTGTAGACGAACCACGGATCGCCGTCAGCCGTCGCGCCCGGCAGGATCCGCACCGAGGCGCCCAGCAGCCGGCCATCAGGTAACTCGACCGGCGCCGCCAGCGTCAACTCGAGCGTCATGTCGCGCGGCCCGATCGAGCGGCTGAGTCCGCCCACGACGCCGCCTTGCGCGCCCTGTTGCGGCATCAGCAGCACCGCCATCAGCATCGTTGTCCACATATCAGTTGCCTCCCGTGGTCTCGCGCCAGTCGACGCCTGCTTCGAATCGAATGACATGGGTTGGCGCCGGCGCCGGAGCGGAGATTCCCACGGGGCGGCTGGCCGCCGGGGACGCGGGCAATGCGGGCACGGCGGTGCGGCCGGCTACGTAGCCGGCCGCCACGCACAGCACCGCGGCGGCCGCCACCGGCACGAACCACCGGCGGGGTTGCTGCGCGGCGGTGTGCGCGTCGTGCGCGTGCGCCGGCGGGGTCGTCACCGCCACCAGGCGGCGCAGGGCCATCAGGTCCACGACGTAGTCGCGCCCCTCGGCGGTCTCGAGGGCGCGCAACACCGCGGCGCGGTCCGCGGGTTCACCGTCGGCCCAGGCCGCAAGCGTGTCGAAGTGTGCATCCATCGGAGTCTCCATCAGTGCGCTTGTCTCAGTGCAGGCGCCAACGTGGCGCGCAGGTGTTGCCGCGAGCGATGCAGCCGCGATCGCACGGCTGTTGGGGTCAGGTGGCAGGCCGCGGCGATCTCGTCGTAGCTGAGTCCCCCCACTTCCCGCATCAGGAAGACGTCCCTGTCGAGCTCCGTCAGCGTGTGCAGGGCCTGATGCAGCGCCAACGCTAATTCCTGGGTCGGGCCTGAGGCGGCGTCAACCAGCGGTCCTGCCTGGGGATGGCGCGCCCCGTCGCGCAGGAAATTGAGGCCGAGGTTTCTGGCCACACGGAAGATCCACGCCCGCTCGCCGCCGGCGTCCGTGTCTGGCAGGCCGGCGCGGGCCACGCGCAGGAAGACTTCCTGCGTCAGGTCGCGGGCAGACTCCGTCTGCCCGACCAGCCGGCAGAGATACCGGAACACACCGTGCCGGTGTTCGGCGAAGAGGCGATCTGTCTTCGTTGCGGTCACGCGTACGGGTCTCAGTGAATAAGACCCCGCCGCGGTGTAATAGTTGCAGTCCCGCTACTGTTTTCGAATCGTCCGCGAGAGCACACCCGTGGGCTGGCCCGTAAACGCGAGCTTGGCGCGCACCACGTAGTCGCCGGGCTTCAGGCTCACGATC
>JANLHE010000206.1 GCA_024653875.1 Acidobacteriota bacterium | reverse complement strand
CCTCCTCGCGCGCGTAGGCGTCGCAGGCGTAACTCATCTGCGCGGCCATCTGCAGCAGCAGCGCCCGTGATTCATCGTCGAACGGCACGCAGTCCGCGCCGACGTACAACGTCAAGGCCCCGACCGGCCGTCCGTGACAGGCGATCGGCAGCGAGGCGGATGACGTCCAGCCGAAGCGGGCGCCGCGTTCGTGCCACGGCGCCGTTCTCGGATCGCGCTGGAAATCGTCACACCACTGGGCCTGATTGACTCGAAACGCCGTGCCGGTGGGCCCCCGCCCCGCCGGCACGTCGTCGATGGCAATCTCGATGTCCTTCAGGTAGTCGGTGCCCGCCCCGGCCGACGCAATGGGCCGCAGGCGGCGCGACTGCTCGTCCGCCATCCCGACCCACGCCATGAGGAACCCGCCGTAGGCGACGGCGTCATCACAGATGTGGCGCGCCAACTCGTCGAGGGAATGGCAGCGCATGACGGCGTCGGTGCAGCGGCTCAGGGTCGCGTAGAGCTGCGCCAGGCGGGCGATGCGGGCAACGTCCCCTGCGTCGCTCATTGAAACAGCTCCCGCAACTTGACGGCCAGCTGGGATGCCGAGAAGGGCTTCGGCAGAAAGTGCACGCCCTCGTCAATCACGCCCCGCTGCGAGATGACGTCGGCCGTGTACCCTGACATGAACATCACGCGAATGCCTGGATACCGCAGCGCGACGGCGTCGGCCAGGGCGCGCCCGTTCATCCCCGGCATCACCACGTCGGTCAGCAGGGCGTGGATGGTTCCCGGATAGACCTCCGCCGCCGCCAACGCCTGCGCCGCCGACGGGCAGCCGACCACGGTGTAGCCGAGATGCTCGAGCATCCGGGTGCAGATCGACAACATCGCCGCCTCGTCTTCCACGACCAGAATCGTCTCGGTGCCCCGCGGCACCTCGTTCCGGGTGTGCCCGGTGTCGCCGGTCGCCGTCTGGGCCGCACGCGGCAGGTAGAGTCGAATGGTGGTGCCCTCGCCCACGGCACTCTCCACCTCGATGGCCCCGTTGTTCTGCGTGACGATGCCGTACACGGTGGCCGTGCCCAGACCGGTGCCCTTGCCCTCGGCCTTGGTCGTGAAGAAGGGTTCAAACAGGTGCGCCAGCACCTCGGGCGGCATCCCGCATCCGGTGTCCTGGATCGACAGGCGGACAAACTCCCCGGGGCGCAGTTGTGGCCGTTCGCGCGCCTGTTTGGCGGACACGGTGACGTTCCCTGTCTCGATCGTCAGCGTCCCGTGTCCGGTGATCGCGTCGCGCGCGTTGACGGACAGGTTCGCGAGGATCTGATCGACCTGCGCCGGGTCCATCAGGACCCGCCACAGCCCTTCGCCGGGTTTCCACGCCAGCGCGATGTTCTCGCCGATCAACCGCCTGAGCATCTTCAGCGTGTTGGTCACTTCCTCGTTGAGGTCAATCACCTTGGGACTGGCCTTCTGCTTGCGGGCGAAGGCCAGCAGTTGTCTGGTCAGATCCGACGAGCGCTGCCCCGCCTGCAGGATCTCCACCAGGTGCTCGCGCAGCGGGCTGGCATCGTCCAGGCTTTCCAGGGCCATCTCGGCGTGCCCGAGGATGACCGCCAGCATGTTGTTGAAGTCATGCGCCACGCCACCGGCGAGGCGGCCGACGGACTCCATCTTCTGCGCGTGCGCAAACTCCGACTGCAGCTGGGCGTGCGCTTCCTGCGCCGTCTTTTCCGCCGTGATTTCCCTCTTCAGCGCCACAAACCCCGAGGGACGTCCCGCAGCATCGCGCAGCGGCGCAATGGTGGCCGCCTCCCAGAACAACTCGCCGTTCTTCCGCTTGTTGTGAAGTTCCCCGTGCCAGACGTTGCCGCCCAGGATCGTGTCCCACAGCTGCAGATAGTGCTCCTGAGGCAACTCGCCGGATCTCAGGATGCTCGGGTTCCTCCCAATCGCTTCCTCCCGCGTGTACCCGGTCACCTGGGTGAACATCGGGTTTACGTACGAGATCGTGCCGGCCAGGTCGGTAATCACAATGGTCAGCGGGCTCTGCGCGACGGCTGTCGAGAGAGTCCGCACCATGTCGTCGGCCCGCAGCTGCTCCTTTGTGAGGACGTCGATGTACTCGGTCGTCCTCAGGTCGCGCCGATACCAGATCAATCCCACGGCCAGGATGACCGCGAGCGCGGATGCGGCGAGGCTGACCCCCACGACCAGCGTGACCTGGTTGGCGGACGCAGCCACTTCCGCCTGATCCACCTTGGTAATGAGCGCCCATGGCGTGCCGGCGATCTGACGCACGGCCGCAAACACGGGGACGCCACGGTAGTCAGGTGCCGCCACGCTGCCTTCCTGCCCGCCGGCGGCCAGCCTGGCCGGGAGCGGCATCGTGTCCCCGGTGGAGAATGCGGGCCGGATCGGGCCTGGTGCGAGTCTCGGCTTGTTCAGAAAGAACACCCGGTCGCCTGCGCGACCGACGATCATCGCTTCGGCCGAGCGGCTGGACGCAAGCCAGACACTCAGCGCCGGGTGGACCGTGTGTTCGAGGTCCGCCTCCATGATCAACACCGCTTTGGCGGGAACGCCGCCCAGCGGCACGACCCACGACAGCGGCTGGTCTTCCTGGCTCTCTGCCCAGTCCCGGTCGACAAACTGGACCACGCCCGTGTCGGCGGCGATTCGGACCCCGTCCACCGCGCGCTGATCGACCGCCGCGGCGCCGGCCGCCGCGTGAGTCAGCAGGACCCGGCCGAGCGAATCGGTGAGGGTCAGGTTCTCGTAGGGGTAGTGCCGCGCCAGCGAGGCCAGCCATTCCTGCACGTCACGCCGCTCTCGCGCGTCCGCCCTGCCTTCCGCCAGGAGGACGAGTGCATCCGCCATCAGGGCGCCCTCGCGAAGCATGTGGGCATCAGCAAAGCGATCGCTGAACCACCTGCTGATCTCACGCGCTTCGGTGTCCGCCGCGGCGGCGGCCAGTGCAAACGCGAGTGCCCGCTCGCGAAGGTAGTTCGCCCGTGCCGCCAGCGTCCCGAGCACGGCCAGGAAGGCCACGACGAGGGAGGCCGTGGCCACTGC
>JANLHE010000205.1 GCA_024653875.1 Acidobacteriota bacterium | reverse complement strand
CCCGTTTCCGGCGGCGTCGCACTCGAAATCGGCGTTGCAGTCGCAGCTGCCCCCGTCGCCGGCGTTGACCACGAAGTGTTCGCGCACGAAGTCCTGCAGGCGCTGCCGGATGGGCGTGGCCTGGGCGGTGAACGTGACGCGCCGGGGCCCCAGATCGTACATGAGGTAGCGCGTGATGTCCTCGCCAAACGCCTCCGTCATCCGATCGGCCAGCACCTTGCTCGCCGCGCGTTCCTCCGTGGTGGGGAACTCGAAGGTCTCGGTCGAGATCAGCCCCAGCACCGCGTTCAAGACATCCGCCTGCTCGGCGGACAACTCAGGGTGCCCATCGCGATAACGCGTGATGTGGCGCTGCCAGATCGCGGCGCCCCTGGCGGGGCCCAGGCGCCTGAGCATCGCCTTGCGGTACTGGATGGGGAACTGATCGAGACGGCCGCTCTGGAAGGCGAGTTCCTCGGGCGTCAGACCGTTGGCCCAGATGGCCGCGGCGGTGCGGTCGTCCTGGGTAATGGCCTGGAGCAGGACCATTTCGGTGGGGATGGTGAGCGCCACCACTAGGGCAGCAAGGAGCACGAGGCGCCGGGTTCGGGTCGTCATGGGAGACTCCTGATGGGCTCGCCGACAGGGCGACCCGCAGGGACTGTAATGGCGCTGTAACCTATTGTCAATTAATGACTTAACCAGTTGTGTTCCGCGTGGTCATCAAACATCATTCAGTGAACTCCACCGGCAACAAGCTGACTCATTTGCCAGCAGGAGAGTCAAGTGCCCACTGGATCGCGATAACTTCCCTGTCATTTACGTCAATCCGACCAGTGCTGAAACTTTCCTTCCCCATCCGTGTTTGTCCAGTAGTGGCAGACGGCACGGCGAGCCAGGCATGACCGACGCCCGCGCACGCGACGCGATGCGTTTTGAGGCGTTCCTCCTGGAATACCAGGACATGGTCTATGCCACCGCCGTGCGGTTACTGGGCAGTCCAGCGGAGGCGGAAGACGTGGCGCAAACGGTGTTTCTCAAAGCGTTCGAACGGTTCGATCAGATCGGGACCAGCCCCACCGCGGCCGGCTGGCTCAAGACCGTGACGACCAACGCGTGCCTGAACCACCTCTCGCGGTATCGCAATCGCTGGCGCTTCTTCAGCGAGCTGGGCACCGCCGACACCCTCACGGTGGAGCAGCGACCTTCAGGACCCCAGGACCCCAGGACCTCAGGACCCCAGGACCCCAACTCGGTGCTGGATCTCGCGCTTCGCCGCCTGCCGCCGCACCAGCGCGTGCCCATCGTGCTCTTTCACTTTGACGACCTCAGCTATCAGCAGATCGCCGAGCGGCTGGGCGTCTCGGTGGGCAAGGTCAAGACCGACATTCATCGCGGGCGCGAGACCCTGCGCGCGGCGCTCGGAGCCCCGGCCCGGGAGCGGAGGGCGCGATGACCCCGCGCGGCGTGGACTTCGATCCGCACGACCCCCTGATTCGCGCGCTGCGCGCGCTGCCGGCCCCGAAGGCGCCCCCGACGCTGGCGCCGCGCGTGATGGCGGCCGTGCAGGCCCGGCTGGCGCAGCCGCCGGCGCGCACGTGGTTTGAGTGGCCGCTGCTGTGGCGTGTCAGCTCCGTCGCCGCGGCGGTGGCGATGCTCATTGGCGTGATCGCCGCGTGGCCGGTCGTCCTCGGGTGGGGGCAGCCGGCTGTTGACGCGGTCGCCAGTCGAGCCGCCGGCGTGCTGCACGGCGCGCAGGTCGCCGTCAATCTCGCGAGCGTCGTGTTTCGCGCGGTCTGGCATCCCGTCGTGATGCCGTTCGTCTTGTTTGTGACGGTCATGGTCATCGCGTGCGCCACCGTGGGCGCGATGCTCGGCCGCGTCGCCCTGGGAGGGGCATCCCGATGAAAGCATGTCGCCTCACTGCCGCGTTGATTCTGGCGATCCTGTTCGCCAGTTCCCTGGGGGCAGCCGTCACCGCTCAGTCGTCGCGCACGCGGCAGAACCTGCCGCGCGTGACGGATTCGACCTCGCCAACCGTGGTGGACCAGTCTCCGGAACTCGAACGGTTTGAACGCGAGTTCGGC
>JANLHE010000196.1 GCA_024653875.1 Acidobacteriota bacterium | reverse complement strand
CGGCAGACACCATCGCCAGCGACCGGGTTCCCCTCGTGAGCGACGCGCCGGTGGTCCGCAGCGTGACATCGCAGGATGACGGGCCGTCGCTGGCCGGATTCGGACCGGATGCGGGCGCGCCCGGCCTGTGGGATCGCGGCGATCGCGCGCTGGATCGCCTGGCCGGCACGCTGGTGCATCGCCTGTTTCAGCGCGGGTGGGCCACGCCCCCTCCCGCGGCGGATGCCGTCGCGCATCTGGCGCGGCTCGTCCGGTCCGAGGAACTGGTGGACGTGCCCGACCACGGCCGGTTCCTGTCGGACGTCGCCGCGGCGTTTCTCCGCCTCGCCGGAAGATCCGACGTGCGGCGCTGGCTCGCGCAGGGGCGCGCGTACTACGAGGTGCCGTTTTCGTACGCGCCGGCGGACGCGCCCGGGGTCATCGTCCGGGGCAGCATCGACTGCCTGGTGGCGCGGGCGGACGGATCGCTGCAGGTCCTGGAGTTCAAGACCGGAAGCCCCCGCCCCGAGCATGCCGGCCAGCTCGACACCTACCTGCAGGCCGTGCGGCAGGCCTTTTCCGGGGCCGATGTGACCGGAGAACTGGTGTATCCCGGGCCTGGGGAGTGAGATACACTCTTGGACGATGTCATTGACGTGTCCGAACTGCGGCAACGCCGAAAATTTCCTCGCCAAGACGCTCCAGATGCACCTGGTGCGGGTGGCCGATGGGCAAGTCCAGCCTCCGATGGAAGAGGGACGCCCGGCTCTGGTTGAACTGCTCTGTGATGAGTGCGACGCCACGCTCAACCTCGAGAACTTCGAAGACGCGGAGCGGCGTGAGTTGATGGTCACGCTCGGCGCGCGCTGAGCCGGCGGGGTCACACGAGGCAAGACGCCGTGCGCCCGCTCCTGCATCGCCGATTGCGCCACCGCCGCCGGGCCGTGTCCCATCCGGATGTGCACGACCAGGACGGCCCGTTCCTCTTCCTCCAGATGGCCCCTGCCATCGAGGCGCCGCGAGACGACGCGGCCGTGGATTTCGTGGAGATGACTCCGCTCGTCGAGCGGATGCGGGTCGCGTTCTTCGCGTGACGTCATACACTCCTGGCCGCCATGCGCCTGCACATTGATGTTCTCGGATCCCTGCACATGGTGTGGGGCGCCTTTGGCGTCCTGACCGGTGTGTCGCTCGGGATTCTGGCGGCCGGCACCCGCGCGGCGCTGGCCGGCGGCGCCTTTGGCGTCGGCGAACGGGCGGCCGTCTCGCTGCTGGTCATCGGGGCCGTGCTGCTCGCCGCGGGCGGCGTCGCGGCGGCGCTGACCGGCTGGGGTCTCAGGCGCCGGGTGGGCCGCGCCCGGCTGGCGTCGCTGATTCTGGCGGTGCCCAATCTGGTGCTGGTGCCGTTTGGCACCGCGCTCGGGGTCTACACTCTCTGGGTGTTGCTCAATGACGACGCGCGGCGGGCCTTCGGGCGGCGGCCTCGTGTGGTGGCGCCATGACGCGCGATCCAAAACTGATGGCCGCCCTGTCGTACGCCCTCGGACTTGTCAGCGGGATCATCGTCCTGGCGGTCGAAAAACACGACCCCTACGTGCGGTTTCACGCCCTCCAATCGGTGCTGGTGTTCACGGTGATCGCGCTGGTGTCCCTCCTCCTGCCGACGGTGCCCCTGGTGGGATCCTGGCCCCTGCTGCGGTTCATGTTCCTGGTCGGCGTCGTGGGCCTCTGGCTCCTCCTGCTGGTCAAGGCCGTGCAAGGCGAGGCCTACCGCCTTCCGTACCTGGGAGACGTCGCGGCCACGTACTCGGTGCCCCAGAACAGATGACCAGATGACGGTCCGGCCGGACGGGC
>JANLHE010000191.1 GCA_024653875.1 Acidobacteriota bacterium | reverse complement strand
GAACATGCGCGGCCGCGCCTGGGACGGGGCGGCGCGCCGGCCCGCCCGGCGCCACCACGTCGCCACGGCCGCGGTCAGGGCCAGGCCAATCGCGGTCAGGGCCGCAAGCGTGATGAGCGCGACCACGGGCGCGCCGGCGGCCGCGGCCAGTCCGGTGAGTCCCGCGCCGGCGGCCAGCACCAGGACCGTGGCACCGGACTGCCCACGGCGCGTGCGCCCGAAGAGCAGTCGCGCCGCCAGCACGAGCAGCACGCCGATGAGCGGGAGCGCGGCCACAAGCACGACCCGGCGCCGGAAGCCCGCGCGCGCGACGTCGAACGTGGTGGGAGAGAACGCGACGTCGAGCAGCGGGGCGCCCGCGTCGCTGAGGATCGTGACTTGATCGGTGTCCGCGTCGCCCGGCTGGGGCGCGCCCGGCCGGGTCACCAGGACGGCGCCAAACGACGTGGGCAGACGGTATTCGCCCAGGCTCGGATGCAGCCCGCCGGTGGTGGACAGGATCTGCTCGGCGGCGACCACGCCCACGCGCCGGGACCCGATGCGCACCGGGTGCCAGGCCACCAGGCGCAGCCCCAGCGTGCCCTCGGCGACGACTAGCGCCGGCGCTTCCTGCGCGGCGGCCGGGACGGTGAGGTCCTCGGCCGGGCCATCGCTCCACGCCAGCACCCGGAAGTCACCCGCGCCGGCCGGGACATAGACCGTGAGGGCGGTGTCCGCGCGGGCCGGCAGGGCCGCGAACAACTCGGGCACGCGGTCACGATCCAGGTTCGCGGCGTCGATGAGGTCCGCGCTCCCGGCCACTCGCGCCGCGGCCGCCTGCAGGCGCCTGGCGCTCTCGCTCAGCCGCGCGCGGACTTCGGCTTCCAGGTTGCGGGAGGCGGCGGCGGAGTCGCGCCCGAAGCGCGCAAATTCCCACGCTCCGCCGGCCGCCGCAAGGACGAGGGCGGCCAGCGTGGCCAACACGGCAAGACGGACAGGTGAGGAATGCACCGGTTACCGGAGCAGGTGGGGCATCCGAGCGGAAGGATATCAGAAGACCGCTGCGTTATACTCGCTGGTGTCGGTCTCGCCGGTCATCGTTCGCGGGAGCCTGGGCGGTTTACCGTTGCGGGCCGCGCTCAGGCGCGGGGCCCTGATCACCGCCGCCAACTGGCAGATCATCCTTGTCCAATTTGTCGCCGTCTCGATGTTCCGGGTGGCGCTTGCCGTGCCGATCGTCGGCGGCGCGTTCATGGTGGCCGTGCTCGCCGAAGCGGAGATCAGCACGCTGTTCGCCGACGGCGTGAGGCCGGCGGCCGGCCTGGTGTTCGCGTCGCTGCTGCACCGGCCGGTGGCCCTCTGGAGTTTTGTGGCGGCCGTGGGCGTGGTGGCGGTGGGCGGCGGCGTGGTGGCGTGCCTGGCCGAGGCCGGCGTGCTCGGGACGCTGGCCGCGGGCGAACGCGGAGCCGGCGGTGTGCAGCGTCCGCCGCTGCGCCTGGAGGCGATGCGCCGGGCGGCCGCGTTCAACATCGAGCGGTTCCTGCAGGCGGTGGGGCAGTGGGGGCGCCGGTTCGTACTCCTGGGCGCCTGGCTCTATGTCGGCTACGCGATCGTCGCGGCGGGCGCCATCGGCACGATGGCCCTGGCCGCGGACCTTGCGGTGCGCATGAACTGGCCGGCCGTCGTTCCGCTGACCGCGGTGCTCGTAACGGCCGTGGCCCTTGTCGCGATCGCGGGCCTGCAACTGGCGCACGCCCTCCTGCAGGCCGTGGTGGCGACCGACGATTGCCGTCTGAGCGCGGCCCTTGGGCGTCTGCAGTCGTTCCTGCTCCACGATTCCCGTCAGGTGCTGGGCATCTTCGGTGTGGTGCTCACGCTTATCCTGCTGGCCACGGCCGCGTCGGTCATGGCCACGGCGGGATTGGCGCTGGTTGCCTGGGTGCCGTTCGTCGGCCTGGCCGTCGTGCCGCTGCAGCTGGCGGCCTGGCTGGTGCGCGGCGTGGTGTTTCATTACATGGATCTGTCGGCCTGGTCCGCGTACCAGAGCCAGTATCGACGGTTTGCGGCACCGGAAGAGGCCGAGGCCGGTGCACAGCCCGTCAGGATGTCGCGCGCATGATCAACTTTGAACAGTTCTTCTCACACGCCGGGCAGTCGTTGCAGGAGTCCGCGATTCGCAAGATGGGCACGGTACTCGCCGACGCGCGCGACATGGTGTCGTTCGCGCCGGGGTATCCGGCCGAAGCGGCGTTCCCCTGGGATGACTTCCGCGCGATTGCCGATGACTTGCTGGCCGGCAAG
>JANLHE010000182.1 GCA_024653875.1 Acidobacteriota bacterium | reverse complement strand
TACCGCGTCCGCATGTCCGTGCCGATCGGCGCCGAGTAATCCACGAAGCTGGTGCCGCCGTACCCGGAGCGGGGATCCGCCAGACGCGGCGTGTAGTTGGCGTCGGGCAACTCGATGAACGAGTGATGCTGGCGCAGCGTCACCGCGGAGGCCGTGGGCGCCACGTCGGATACGCGTCCGCCCTGCTGTCCACCGCCGCCTCGTCCACCGCCCCCGCGTCCACCGCCCCCGGCGGCACCGCCACCTTCATTGACAAACGTCGAGATGATGTCGATCTCAGAGTTGTTCGGAAACCCCTTGGTGCCGGGCAGATTCACCGCGCTGCGGGTGCGGTCGAACCGGTAGCCGGCGCCCAGGCGCCCCGACACGCCGTGGGTATCGCGCATCACGAAGTCGGACAGGTCCACCAGCACCCGGCCGTCGCTCTGGGCCGCCACCGCGAACCCCCACCATGTCGATTTCGCGAACGCATCTTCCACCGCCTTGCGTTCGGCCGGATTCGAACTGACGGCGCGATAACCGTAGTTGGGCTCCACCATCAGCACGCGCGGCCCCACGCGCTGGAAACTGACGATGGCCGAACCGCCCAGTTGGGCGCGATCCAGGCCAATGTCATTGGAACCCAGGCCCGCCGAGAGGCCGTTCACATACAGCACCTCCTTGCCGAGTTCCGGAATCTCCAGGAAGAGCGACCCCGTGGCCCCGTCCCAGTACATCGGGAAGAACCCGTCGATCTTCTGCATGCCGCTGGTCCGGTCCGCAATCGTCCGGTTTCCAGCAGCCGCCTGCCCCCCTTGCGCTCCGCCGCCCGCCTGGCCCGAAAGCCCGGCCGGCACGGCCATGGAAAGCATCAGCCCACAACTAAGCACCATCCAGCCACGTCGCATGTGTGTCCTCCTCAGAAGAGCCCGATTGTATCGCCAGAACCTGAACTTCGTCCCTGATCCGACCGTCTGAGGGCTCATGACCGATCTCCTGAAGGACCTTCGCCTCGGTGTCCGGCTGTTTTACCGCCAGCCGGGCTTTGCCCTCGTCGCCGTGTTGGTCCTCGGGCTGGGCATCGCCGCCAACACCACCATCTTCAGCCTGGTGAACATGTTGGTGCTTAAACCGCGGCTCGGCGCCGGAGAGGAACTGGTCTCGGTCTATTCAAAGAACCGCACCGAGCCCGATAGTTTTCGCGCGTTTTCGTACGACAATTTCTCGGATCTGCGCTCGCGCACGGAGATCTTTGCCTCACTGACGGCGCACAACCCGGCGCTGGTCGGCATCTCCGAGGGTGACGCCACGCGACGCGCCTTCATCGATATCACGACAGGCGGTCTGTTCGAGACCTTCGACATACCGCTCGTAATGGGCCGGTCGTTCACCCGCGAGGAGGAACGTCCGGGGGCCGACATTCCGGTGGCGGTCATCAGCCACATCGCGTGGACCCGGATGGGCCTGCCCGCGGATGCGATCGGACGCACCATCAAAATCAACCAGCGCGATTTCACGATCATCGGCGTGGCCCCCGTAGGATTCGGCGGCACCATCGCCATGGTCACGCCCGAGCTCTGGGTGCCGACGGGCGTTTACGAAACGGTCGTCAACGATTTCGCCGACAACCGGCTGGCGGGCAACCTCGCCGACCGGCGCCACCACAGCCTGATCCTGTTTGGACGACTTCGCGACGGCGTGACGCTCGAGACCGCCGCGCCGCTCCTGTCCGCCGCCGGCGCCTGGATGGAGTCGGCCTACCCGGTCGAGAACAAGGACCAGGACCTGGTGGCGGGACCGCTGTCGCGTTTTTCGGTCAGCACGAGTCCGGATGATGATTCGGTCATCGGCGTGCTCGCGCTGAGTCTCCTCGGGATGTCGGGCATCGTGCTGCTCGTCGCGTCACTGAACCTGGCGAACATGCAGCTGGCGCGCGCCGGCGCCCGCCGCAAGGAGTTCGCGATTCGGCTCGCGATTGGCGGCAGCCGTTCGCGCCTGGTGCGCCTGCTCCTCACCGAAGGCCTCGTGCTGGCGTTCGCCGGTGGGGCCATGGCCCTGTTCGTCTCCTGGGTCGCGATGCGCGCGCTTCTGAGCGGCATGAGCGGACTGCTGCCCATCCTCATGAACGTCGACCCGACGCCCGACTGGAGAATCTTCATCGCGACGCTGGCGTTTGCCGTGGCGGGCACGCTCGTCTCGAGTCTGGGACCGGCGCTGGCCTCCTCGCGCACGGCCGTGCTGCCTGAACTGAAAGAACACGCAGGCGAGATGAAGGTCACGCGACGCCGCTTCGCCACGCGCAACCTGCTGGTCATGGGACAGCTCGCGCTCAGCTTGACCCTGCTCACCACGGCCGGCGCGTTTGTCCGCGCCGCGATCGTCGCGGCCGACGTGGACCCCGGCTTCTCATTCGATCGCGGCATCCTCGCCAACCTGGACACCAGCCTGGCCAACTACGACCGCACCCGCGCCACGGCCTTGTACGGACAAGTACTCGACCGTCTGCGGCAAGTACCAGGAATCACCCAGGTTGGCTTTGCCACGCAGATGCCCTTCGGGGACATTCAGGAATCGCGGCGGGTGCAGAAGGCCGGACCCGTCATCAGCCCGGCCGATCCGAATCACGCGACCGGGACCGCCGCGGCCGTGACCATGGGCATCTCGCCCGACTACTTCCCCGCGCTCGGGCTTTCCCTGCAACGCGGCCGCATGTTCACCGACGCCGAGTGGCTCACGCCAGGCCGCACACCGGTGGGCATCATCGATCAGGCGCTGGCCGATCACCTGTTCGGCAAGGAAGATCCAATCGGCCGCCTGGTCCAGACCAGCCCCAATGACGACGGATCGGTGGAAGTAATTGAGATCGTCGGTCTGGCGCCCGCGATCCGGCACCAGATGGACGACGACGCCCCGGGTCCGCATTTGTACCGGCCGTTCGCACAGCACTTCCGATCCGGCGTGTACGTCCACGTGCGAACCGCCGACGGTTCGGGCGAAGCCGCGATGCTGCCGGCGATTCGCGCGCTTCTGCGGAGTATCGACCCGCAACTGCCGGTGGTCGCACTTGAGACCGGGCCGATGTTCCGCGAGCGGAACGCGATGCTGTGGATCGTGCGAACAGGGGCAACGCTGTTTGGCGTGTTTGGTGCCGTGGCGCTCTTCATGGCGGCGTTGGGCATCTACGGCGTGAAGGCGTACCTGGTGTCGCGCCGCACGCGCGAGATTGGCATTCGCCTGGCGTTGGGCGCGACCTCGAGAGACGTCGTCTCGCTCGTGATGCGTGACGGCTTGTCACTGACAGCCGCGGGCCTGATCGTGGGTCTGGGCCTGTCTGCGTTGGTCGTGCGGGCCATCGGCGGATTCGTCTTTGGCGG
>JANLHE010000177.1 GCA_024653875.1 Acidobacteriota bacterium | reverse complement strand
AATATCTCCGAGCCCGGCCGCCTGACGGACTTCATCGCGTCGAGCCTCAGCTCGGTGTCAACCGCCGTGAAGCAGGAGCTGCTCGCGATGCTCGATGTGCGCCCGCGCATGGAGGCGCTCAACCGCGTCCTGACCAAGGAACTCGAGGTGCTGGAGGTCGGCTCGAAGATCCAGTCCGACGTGGAATCCGAGGTCGGGCGCAGCCAGCGCGAGTACTTCCTGCGCGAGCAGATGAAGGCCATCCGGCGCGAACTCGGCGAGGGCGACGATCAGGCCCGCGAGGCGAACGAGCTGGCCGAAAAAATCGACGCGGCGGGCATGCCCGATGAGGTGAAGAAAGAAGCCAGGCGCGAACTGGATCGGCTGGCCAAGATGCCGCCGGCGGCCGCCGAGTACACCGTGGCGCGCACGTATATCGACTGGCTGATTGCCGTGCCGTGGCGCGCGCACAGCGACGAAGTGATCGATCTGCCGCGCACCAAGGCGACGCTCGACGCCGATCACTCGGGCCTGGAGAAGGTCAAGGATCGCATCCTCGAGTACCTGGCCGTGCGCAAGCTGAAGCCGGACGTCAAGGGACCGATCCTCTGCTTCGCCGGCCCTCCGGGCGTGGGCAAGACTTCGCTGGCCAAGTCCATCGCCACGTCCATCGGCCGCAAGTTCGTGCGCGTGTCGCTGGGCGGCATGCGCGACGAGGCCGAGATCCGCGGCCATCGGCGCACGTACATCGGCGCCCTGCCGGGGCAGATCATCCAGGGGCTGCGCCGCGCGGGCGTCAGGAACCCGGTGTTCATCCTCGACGAAATCGACAAACTCGGCAGCGACTTCCGCGGCGACCCCGCGTCGGCGCTGCTGGAGGTGCTGGATCCGGAGCAGAACAACACGTTCCGCGATCACTACCTGGACGTGCCGTTTGACCTGTCCGAGGTGCTGTTCATCACCACGGCGAACGTCCTCGACACGATTCCTCCGCCGCTGCGGGACCGCATGGAGGTGATCGAACTGGCGGGCTACACCGAGCGCGAGAAGCTCGACATCGCGCGCGATCACCTGGTGGATCGCCAGGTCACCAACCACGGCCTCGATGCCCAGGCGATCACGTTCACCGACGACGCCCTGGCCACGGTGATTCGCGGCTACACGCGGGAGGCGGGCGTCCGGAACCTGGAGCGCGAGATTGGATCGATCTGCCGGAAGATCGCGCGGCGGCGCGCCGAAGGCGATCTGACGCCGGTGGCGATTACCGCGGAGCTGGTGGAGACGCTGCTGGGCGCGCCGCGCCATCTGGACGAGGCCCTCGCCGATCGCACGAAGGATCCGGGCGTGGCCATCGGGCTCGCCTGGACGCCGGTGGGCGGCGAGGTGCTGCTCATCGAAGCATCCCGCATGGCCGGCGGCAGTTCCCTCACCCTGACCGGGTCGCTGGGCGATGTGATGAAGGAGTCCGCGCGCATTGCGTTGTCCTGGTTCCGCGCGCACGCCACGGCCTTCGGGGTCGATCCGCAGTTCTACAAGGACTCGGAGATTCACCTGCACGTGCCGTCCGGGGCCATTCCCAAGGACGGCCCGTCAGCGGGCGTGACAATGGTGGTGGCGCTGGCGTCGGCGTTGTCGGGGCGGCCCGTGCGCGGCGACATCGCGATGACCGGAGAGGTGACGCTCTCGGGCCGTGTGCTGCCGGTGGGCGGCATCAAGGAGAAGGTCCTGGCCGCCCGGCGGTACGGCATCAACGAGGTCATTCTGCCGAAAGCCAACGAGACGCACGTCCGCGAAGACCTGACCGATGAAATCCGCCGCGGCTTGATCGTGCACTTCGCCTCGGAAGTGGACGAGGTGCTGGCGCTGGCGTTGACGCCCGCCCACGCGGCGGCGCCCAAGCTCAGTCTCGTCTGAGCAGGGACAGCGCGACGACGGTCTTCATATCCACCACCCGCCCGTCATCAATCATGGCCCGCAGGTCGGCCAGCGAGACGGTGGCCGGTTCGATCTGCTCGTCTGCATCCTGCGCCACGGGGCCGGCCGGCGTGACCAGGTCTTCGCACAGATAGAAGTGCATGATCTCGTCGCAGAAGCCCGGCGTGGGGTACCACGAGGCCAGCCGGGTGACGCGGCGGGGTGTCAGGCCAATCTCCTCTTCACATTCCCTGACCACCGCCGTGTCGGGGGCTTCACCGGCGTCCAGGCTGCCGGCGGGCAGTTCCCAGATCCAGCGCTGAATCACGGGACGGTACTGGCGGATCAGCACGATCTGATCGGGTGACGGCTGCGCCAGCATCACGACCGAGCCCCGGTGCCGCACGGCTTCGATGGTGGTGGTGTGCCCGTTGTCGAGCGTCACGGTCTCGCGCTCGACGCGAATGACGCGCCCCTCAAAGAGCACCTCGGGTGAGCGGGGGACAGACACGGCGGGTCCTTTCGTCTCACACCCGCGACGCGGTGTGGCGCAGCGCGGTGATGACCGCGTGCAGGTCGGGCGGCAGCGGCGCCTCGAACGTCAGCAGGCGGCCGTCGGCCGGATGGGTGAACGACAGGCGCGCGGCGTGCAGGAAGGGGCGCTCAAGCTTGGCAAGTGCGGCCAGATGCGTGGGCAGCCGCTTTTTCACGCCCCCGTACAACGCGTCGCCCGCCAGCGGATGGTGGTGTTCGCTCAGGTGCACGCGGATTTGGTGCGTGCGCCCCGTGCCGATGGACACGCGCACGAGCGACACGCCGCGCAACGCTTCCACCTCCACGACGTCGGTGAGCGCGGTGCGGCCGCGGCGGGCGCGGCCCGACATGCGCTGGCGATGATTGGGATCCCGGCCGAGCGGGTCGTCGATGCGCATGCCCGCCTTCGGCGCGCCCCAGACCAGCGCCAGGTATTCCTTGCGGACCAGGCGGTCGTGAAACTGCGCGGACAGCGCGCGGTGCGTCCGGTCGTTCTTCGCAATCACCATCACGCCCGACGTACCGCGATCCAGCCGGTGGACGATGCCGGGGCGTTCGGCGCCGCCGATGCCCGACAGATCTTTCACGTGGTGCAGCAGCGCGTTGACCAGCGTGCCGGTGGCGTGTCCGGCCGCCGGATGCACCACCATGCCTGCGGGTTTGTCGATCACGAGCAGGTCGGCGTCGTTGTAAAGGATCGACAGCGGCAGCGCCTCGGCGCCCGGCGTGGCGGGCAGCGGCGGCGGCACGTCCACCTCGATGACCAGATCCCGCGTGACCGGCAGGCTGGCCTTGACCTCGCCGGCCGAGAGAAAGACGCGGCCGTCGCGAATCAGGCGCGCGACCTGGGATCGCGACACGCCGTCCAGGTGGCTCGCCAGGAACAGATCGAGGCGCGCCCCCTCCGCGTCGGGGCCCACCACCAGCCGCGTGTGGCCGGACATGCGCGATCAGGCCTTCGCGGCCCGCGCCACGCGGCGCAGGTAGACGAGCATCGCGAGACTGAGCGGCACCAGCAGCGCCGAGATAAACTGGGAGGTCGACAGGGCGCCGCCGATGGTGCCGCGGTTGATGTCGCCGCGGTAGAACTCGATGACGAAACGCGAGATCCCGTAGAGCAGAAGATAGGCCCAGAACGTGCGGCCCGCGAACCGCCGGCCCTTGCGCTCGGTGAACAGCAGCAGCCCGAGAATGATCAACTCGGCGCCGGCGTCGTACATCTGGGTCGGATGCAGGGGGATCCCCAGCGGGGTGCCGACGTTGGCGGCGGCGGCGGGATCGGTGAACGTGATGGCCCAGGGAACATCGGTGGGGCGTCCGTAGCAGCAGCCGGCCATCAGGCAGCCGAAGCGGCCGACCACATGCCCGAGCGCGATGCCGGGCGCCATCAGGTCGGCGGTCGACCAGACCGGCAGCTTGTACTTGCGCACCAGCCACAGGCCCACGGCCACGGCCGCGATGAGGCCGCCGTAAAACACGCCCCCCGCGCGGACCAGCGACAGGATCTCGCCGGGATTCTGGCGGAAGTAGTCGAAGTCCACCGCGACGAGCATCAGCTTGGCGCCGACCAGCGCCGCGATGATCAGGTAGATCCCGAGGTCCATGATCCGGGCCGGGTCCACGCCCGCGCGCCGGGCGCGCACCACGCCAAGCTGCAGGCCAATCAGGTACGCCGCCGCCAGCAGCACGCCGTACGAATAGACCGGCCAGCCGCCTATCTCAAACAGGATTGGATGCATGTTGTTTCACCAGGAGCAAATCGGCAAACACCAGGACGGCGCCGATGGAGATGGACGCGTCGGCCACGTTGAACGCCCAGAAGTGCCAGGTGCCCCAGTAGACGTCGACAAAGTCGAGCACGTAGCCCTGGCGGACGCGATCGATGAGATTCCCGATCGCGCCGCCCAGAATGCACGCGAGGCCGAGCCGGGCGATGCGTTCGTGCGCCTGCAGCTGGCGGGCGTAGAACGCGATGCCCAGCAACGCGGCCACGGCCAGCGCGCTGGTCAGCACCGCCTTGAACGGCAGGTCCGCGCTGTTGAGCAGGCCAAAGGCCACGCCTTCATTGCGCACGTGCACCAGATCGATCAGGCCCGGAATCACCGAGACGCTGTCGTACAGGCCCAGCGACTGGTGCACCAGCGCCTTGGTGATCTGGTCCGCCACGATGAGCCCGATGGTGACCCACCAGTAGCGCGAGATTCGGCTCAGGACCGATTCAGGAGACACGAAGCGCCTCCTCGCACCGCGGGCAGACCCGCTCGTCGTCACCGGCGGGCGTCAGGGCGGGGACGAACCGCCAGCACCGCGGGCACTTCTCGCCGGCGGCCTTGGCGACCTCCACCTCGAGCGCCGTGGCCTGGTCCGGTGACCGCCGCAGCGTGACGCCTGAGACGATGAACAGCATCGGCAGGCCGGCTTCCTCGGCCTTGAGAATCTCGTACACCGCGTCGTCCCCGACCGTCACCGTCACATGCGCGGTCAGGGGGGCGCCGATTTCCTTCGCGCCCCGCGCGAGTTCGAGCTGCTCGTTCACGGATCGCCGGACCCGGGCCAGGGTCTCCCACCGCAGTTCCAGCGCGCTGTCGATCCAGGACTCCGGGTTGTGCGGGAACGCGGCCAGGTGCACCGACGCCTCGCGGACGCCCGGCAGTTGCGCCCAGATCTCGTCGGCCGTCATCGGCAGGATCGGGGCCATCAGCCGCGCGAGGCCATCGGCAATCGCGTACACCGCCGTCTGCGCGGACCGCCGCTCGCGCGAGTTCGCGCGGAAGGTATACAGGCGATCCTTGGAGACGTCGAGATACAGCGCGCTCAGATCCACGGTGACGAACTCGTTGACGGCGTGGGCCAGCGCCTGGAAGTCATACCGCTCGTACGCCTCGCGCATCGTCGCTTCCAGCCGCGCATACCGCGACAGGATGTGCCGATCCACGTCAAACATCTCCTGGATATCGAGCGCGTCGGTCGCGGGATCGAAGTCGTACAGGTTCGAGAGCAGGTAACGGAAGGTGTTGCGGATCTTGCGATACGCCTCCACGGTGCGCGCCAGCACTTCCTTGCCGAGCCTGATCTCGTCGCGGACGTTGACGAGCGCGACCCACAGGCGCAGGACATCCGCGCCGACATCCTGCATCACTTGCTGCGGCGCGATGCCGGTGCCGAGCGACTTCGACATCTTGCGGCCGTTGTCGTCGACCACGAAGCCGTGGGTCAGCACGGCGTTGTAGGGGGCGCGGCCGCGCGTGCCCACGCCGACCAGCAGCGAGGACTGGAACCAGCCGCGGTACTGGTCGGTGCCCTCGAGGTACAGGTCCGCCGGCCACGCCAGGTCCGGCCGCTGGGCCAGCACCGCCATGTGGCTGGAGCCCGAGTCGAACCAGACATCGAGGATGTCGCGTTCGCGTTCGAAGCGGTGTCCCTGGCAGCCGTCGCAGACAAACCCGTCCGGCAGGAACGCCTCGATGGGCTGGTCGTACCAGGCGTCGGCGTTGTCGCGCTCGAAGACGGCGGCCGCCTGCTCCACAAGGGCCGGCGTCAGATGGGACGTGCCGCAGTCCAGGCACGCGACCGCGGGAATGGGGACGCCCCAGGCGCGCTGCCTCGAGATGCACCAGTCGGGGCGCGTCGCAAACATGCCCGTCATGCGCTCGCGGCCCCACGTCGGGATCCACTCGGTGTGTTCGGCCGCGGCCGTGGCGGCGGCGCGCAGGCTGTCCATGCGGATGAACCACTGCGGCGTCGCGAGGAAGATCACCGGCTTGTGGCACCGCCAGCAGTGCGGATAGGAGTGTTCGAAGTCCGACCGGAACCACAGGCGCCCGCGCTCCCGCAGCGCCGCTTCGACGACCGGGTTGGCCTCGAACACCTTGAGGCCGCCGACGATCGGCGTGCCCTCTTCGAATCGGCCGTGCGTGCCGATCGGCGTCGTGATCGGAAGGCCGTATTTCGTGCCGGTGTTGAAGTCGTCCACGCCGTGACCGGGCGCCGTGTGCACGGCGCCGGTGCCCTGCTCGAGGGTGACGTAGTCGCCGAGCACGCCCACCGAGTCACGGTCGTACAGCGGGTGACGGAACGCGACGGACTCCAGCACGGCGCCTTTGAACGTGGCGGCGGGTGCGCCCAGCGGCCTGTCCGTGGCCTCGCCGACGCGGGCGGCCAGTTCGGCGGCCACGATCACCAGGCGGTCTTCGAACGCATAGGCGCCGTAGTCGAGATCCGGATGAAACGCGACCGCCAGGTTGGCGGGGATCGTCCAGGGCGTGGTGGTCCAGATCAACACCGTGACCTGGCGCCCGGCCAGCGCCGGCACGCGCGATGCCAGCGTGGCGTCGACGTCCGAGAGCGGGAACTCGACGTAGATCGACGGCGAGCGGTGGGTGTCGTATTCCACTTCCGCTTCGGCCAGCGCGGTGCGATCGCGCAGGCACCAGTGCACGGGCTTCTTGCCCTTGTAGACCAGGCCGCGCGCGACGAACGTTCCCAGCGCGCGCACGATGGCCGCCTGGTACTCGTAGTTCATCGTCAGATACGGGTTGTCCCAATCGCCGAACACGCCGAGGCGCTCGAAGTCCGCGCGCTGCGACTTCACGAACGACGCCGCGTATTCACGACAGGCGCGGCGAAAGTCGCCGATGGAGCGACCCTTGGCTGCCGGCCCCAGATCCCGCTCGACGTTGAGTTCGATCGGCAGGCCGTGGCAGTCCCATCCCGGCACGTACGGCGCGTCGAACCCGGCCATCGTCTTGGACTTCACGACGAAGTCCTTGATGATCTTGTTGAGGGCGTGGCCGATGTGGATCTCGCCGTTGGCGTACGGCGGGCCGTCGTGCAGCACAAAGCGTGGCGCGCCCGCGCGCGCCGCGCGGATCGCACCGTAGAGGTCCATGTCTTCCCATCGGGCGATGGCCACCGGCTCGGCGGCCGGCAGGTTCGCCTTCATCGGGAAGTCGGTCCGGGGGAGGTTGAGTGTGTCTTTCCAGTCGCGCATCGGGTGGTGTAAACCCTTATTCTATAATCAGTTCAGTGACAGACACGGCAGCCGTTTTTTTCGACGTTGACTTTACGCTCATCCGGCCGGGGCGGCGGTTCCTCGGTCCCGGGTATACCGAGACCTGCGCCAGGCACGGGATCGGGGTGGACCCCGAGGCGTTTGACGCGGCCGTCTCGGGCGCCGCGGTGCTGCTCGAGTCGGATCACCAGCGCTACCACGATGACCTCTTCGTCAACTACACCGCCCGCATCATCGAGTTGATGGGCGGGCAAGGCCCCGGCGTCCTGGCGGCCGCGCGCGAAATCTACGACGACTGGGCCCACCACCACCACTTCGAGATGTACGACGATGTGCCGGAGGCGCTGTCGAGGCTGCACGGGCGGGGCCTGCGGCTGGGCCTGATTTCCAACTCCCATCGCAGCCTGGCGTCGTTCCAGACCCACTTCGCCCTTGACGGCCTGATGTCGGTGACGGTGTCGTCGGCGGAGTTCGGCGTGATGAAACCCGACCCGCGGATTTTCCAGGAAGCCCTCGATCGCATGCAAGTGCCGGCGGAACAAGCCGTCATGGTGGGCGACAGCCTGGCGCACGACGTGCACGGCGCCCGTCAGGTGGGCATGCGCGCTGTGTGGCTCGACCGCAGCCGGAACGGGACCGTGGACGATCCGACGATCTCGGTCATCCGATCACTCACCGAACTCGCCGACGTCCTCTAGCCGGCGCGTTTCAGATCTCTGTAGACGGAGGGCACGGGCTTTAGCCCGTGCCGCACGCCCCGGGCTGAAGCCCGGGGCCTCCGTACGACTACACGCAAGTGAGAGCTGCTCTATCCCGGCGGCCAGCCCAGCACCCGCCCACCCAGTGCGTGCAGGTGGATGTGGAACACCGTCTGCCCGGCGCCGGCGTTGCAGTTGAACACCGTGCGAAAGCCGCTGTCGGCGCACCCGCGGTCGCGGGCGATCGCGGCCGCGCAGCGCACCATGGCGCCGGCCAGCGCGTCGTCGGCGGCGGTCAGGTCGTTGAGGGTGGCCAGGTGCCGCTTCGGCACGATCAGCACGTGCATCGGCGCCTGGGGGTTGATGTCGTTGAAGGCGAGCAGGTCGGCGTCTTCGAAGACCTTCGCCGCCGGAATCTCGCCCGCGATGATGCGGCAGAACAGACAGGACGTCATACCCGGATTATAGGGACACGTGGCCGATGATGACCCGGGGAATCCCCTGGAGGTCCCGCTGCTGCTGCACGCGCGAGAAGCCTTCCGCCTCCAGCAATGCGCACACCTCGTCGGCCTGTCCCGCGCCGACTTCCAGCACCACCGCGCCGCCCGGAGCCAGGCCGCGCCGGGCCGCGGGCACCAGCTCCCGGATCAGACCGAGCCCGTCCTCGCCCGAGAACAACGCGCCCCCGGGTTCAAAGAGGCGCACATCCGGCTGCAGTGCGTCCCGGTCGCGCTCGGGCACGTAGGGCGGGTTGGAGACGATGAGGTGGAAGGGCGGCGCGCTGCCGGCGAAGAGGTGCCCGT
Organism: Acidobacteriota bacterium; assembly: GCA_024653875.1. Classification (GTDB taxonomy): domain Bacteria; phylum Acidobacteriota; class Vicinamibacteria; order Vicinamibacterales; family SCN-69-37; genus SYFT01. The sequence goes on along the minus strand of JANLHE010000177.1, from coordinate 2,307 downwards.
GGCGGAAGTCCACGCCGGCCGCCCCGAGCCGCAGGGCGTTGTCGCGCGCGATGGCCAGCGCGTCGATCGAGGTGTCTGTGGCCGCAAGGACGAGCCCCGGCGGCGCCGCGGCCTCCAGGGCCAGCGTGATCGCGACGCAGCCGGTACCGGTGCCGATGTCCACCACGCGCGCGGCCTCGCGGTGGTGCCGGGCACGCTCGCGCAGCCAGGCGAGCGCGGCCTCCACCAGGCCTTCGGTCTCGGGACGGGGAATCAGCGTGTCGTGGGTGACGCGGAAGAAGCGGCCGTAGAACTCCTTTTCGCCCAGCAGGTACGCGACCGGTTCATGGGCGGCGCGACGCGCCACCAGCGCGTCGAACATCGTCTGGAAGTCGGGAGGCGCCTCGGCGCGCGACTGCACCAGCCAGTCGGCCATGCTCCAGTGCCGCAGGCCGCGCGCGATCACCACGGCATCGCGCCTGGCCTCGTCGGCGGTGAAGCCCGCGGCCCGCAGGCGCTGCACCGCCGCGTCCACGACGCCGGCGACGCTGGTCATGCCCTGGCGTCCGGTTCCTCGGTTGCCTGTTTCAGTTTGTCCGCCTGCACGGACGCGTGCATCTGTTCGATGAGTTCCGACAGGTCGCCATCGAGGGCGTACTGCAACTGGTGCATCGTGAAGTTGATGCGGTGGTCGGTGATCCGGTTTTCCTTGAAGTTGTAGGTGCGGATCTTCTCGGATCGCTCGCCGGTGCCCACCTGCCCGCGCCGCTCCTGGGCGATCGCGTCCTGCTGCTTGCGCAGTTCCATTTCATAGAGGCGCGACCGCAGGACCTTCATGGCCTTCTGCCGGTTCTTGATCTGCGATTTCTCGTCCTGCTGCGACACGACCACGCCCGTCGGCAAGTGGGTGATGCGCACGGCGGAATAGGTGGTGTTGACGCTCTGCCCGCCGGGGCCGCTCGAGCAGAACGTGTCGATGCGCAGGTCCTTGGCGTCGATCTGCACGTCCACTTCCTCGGCTTCCGGCAGGACCGCCACTGTGGCCGTGGACGTGTGGATGCGCCCGCTGGCCTCGGTCGTCGGCACGCGCTGCACCCGGTGCACGCCGCTCTCGTGCTTGAGCAGCCCGTAGACGCCGCGGCCTTCCACCGAGGCGACCACTTCCTTCAGGCCGCCGATGCCGTTTTCACTCATGGACAGGGCGTCGACCTTCCAGCCCTGGCGCTCGGCGTACCGCGAGTACATCCGGAACAGGTCCGCGGCGAACAGCGCCGCCTCGTCCCCGCCCGTGCCCGCGCGAATTTCCAGGACGATGTTGCGATCGTCGTTGGGATCGCGGGGGACCAGCAGCAGCCGGATCGCGGCTTCGAGCGCGGCCAGCCGGGCTTCCAGGCCGGGAATTTCTTCTCTGGACAGCACGGCCATCTCCGCGTCCTCGCTCTGCGCGAGTTCGCGGTTTTCGGCCAGCTGGCGATCGAGGGCCAGCCACTCGCGGTACGGCTCCACCACCTGCTGCAGTTCCACCAGCGCCTTGGAATGGGTCCGGAAGGCGGCCTGGTCCGCCTGGATCGCTGGGTCGCTGACCATCAGCATCAGATCTTCGTACCGGGCGTCCATCGACTTGAGTTTGTCACTGACCTGCGGCGTCATGTCTGTCCATCACCCGCCGGAGACCGGCGGCAAAAACGCGACGTCGTCACCCGCGGCAACCGGGTGGGACATGCGGGAGAAATGCGCGTTGACCGCGCACGAGAGCGCGCGTTCAAACGGCGCGAGCGCCGGCGTGGCGGCGGCCACGGCCTGCCAGACCGTCGCCACCGTGGCGGGCTCGGCCACGTCCACCGCGATCGTCTCGGCGCCTGCCAGTTCGCGCAACCGGGCGAACAGCCGGACGGTCACGCGCATGCGATGGCCAGCGCGTGCGCGCGCGCTGCCTCGTCTGTGGGATCGGCCACGGCGCCTTCGACCCAGGCCTCGCCGTCCTCGAAGAACTCGTGCTTCCAGACCGGCGCGATCTGCTTCACGCGTTCGATCGCATACCGGCAGGCCTGGAAGGCCTCCGCGCGATGCGCCGTGGCCGCGACGATCACGATGCTGGCCTCGCCGATCGCGAGCCGTCCGACGCGGTGCGCGATCCCCAGGGCCGCGCCGGGCCACCGCCCGGCGGCTTCGTCCTGAATCTGGCGGAAGACGGTGATCGCCAGCGCGTCGTACGCCTCGTACTCCAGATAGCGCACGGCGCGTCCCGCGTGCGTGGCGCGCACCAGTCCCACGAAGGAGGCGACGGCGCCGCATCCTTCCCCGCGCGTGCGGACCGAGGCTTCGACC
>JANLHE010000172.1 GCA_024653875.1 Acidobacteriota bacterium | reverse complement strand
GTCTCCGTTTTCGTTTCGGTCTTCGTCTCCGGCTTGGACTCGGACGACGAGTCTTTCCGTGTCGCGTCGGACTTGGCGTCGGCCTTGGCTTCCGATGCGGTCGAGTCGGACTTCGACGTGCCGGCCGTGCCGGATTTCGCGTAGTCGGTCACGTACCAGCCCTTGCCCTTGAACTGAATCGCGGGCGACGAAATCAGCTTCTGCACGTGGCCCCCGCATGACGGGCAGGGCTCATCGAGCGGCGGATCGGAGAACTTCCGGATCCGTTCGAACCGCCCGCCACACGCGTCACACTGATACTCATAGAGCGGCATCTGATCTCCTCGGACAACCCCTAATTATAGGTACACTTGCTGGCAGCCACATGCCCGGCACGCTCTTCGTCGTCGCCACCCCCATTGGAAACCTGGAGGACCTGACCTTCCGGGCCCTGCGGACGCTCCGGGAGGTGGACCTGATTGCGGCCGAAGACACCAGGCGGACATCCAAGCTGCTGGCGCACTATGAAATCCGGAAGCCCCTGGTCAGCCTCCATGAACACAATGAGGACCTCGAGGGTGAACGACTCGTCGCCAAGCTGACCTCCGGGTCGAACGTCGCCCTGGTCTCGGACGCCGGCACCCCGACAATCGCCGATCCCGGCTTCAGGTTGGTGGCCAGCGCCCGGGCGGCCGGCATTGCGATCGTGCCGATTCCAGGCGTCAGCGCGGTAATTACCGCCCTGTCGGCCTCCGGCGTGCCGGCCGACCAATTCTCCTTCCTGGGCTTTCCTCCCTCCGGTGGACTCGCGCGAGACCGGTGGTTCGAGCGCCTGGCGACCGAGACAAACACCGTCGTCTTTTATGAGTCCCCGCACCGCATTGAACGGACGATGTCCGACGTATCTGAATTATTGGTCAATCGCCATACTGTTATCTGTCGAGAACTGACAAAGCTCAACGAAGAATTGGTCATTTGGGATAATAAGACGGTCGTCAGGCCTCAGGGCGAGTTCGTGGTGGTCGTCGGACCAGCCATTCAGGCGACCGGCCATGAACCCGAGGCCGATTCGGTGGCTGTATTTGTTGGTCAAGTAATAGAAAAACTAAGTCTCGGCGAGGACGCCGCAATGCGCCTGGCGGCGACCCACTTTGCAATTCCGGCCATCAAGGTCCGTAAACTCTTGAAAAAAGGCCGGATCCTCCTCAAGCGCTCAAGCGATAATCATCTGCCATGACCGATCTCCACGTCGTCATCCTGGCGGCGGGCAAGGGCACGCGAATGAAGTCCGCGATGCCAAAAGTGTTGCACCCGCTGGCCGGCCGCCCGCTTATCGAACATGTCCTGTCCACCGTTGATGCCCTGAAGACAGCCTCGACGGTTCTGGTCGTCGGCCACGGCGCCAACCAGGTCAAGGCCGCCCTGGCCCACCGCCCGAACCTCCAGTACGTCGTCCAGTCGCCCCAGTTGGGAACAGGACACGCCCTTCAGCAGGCGGAGCCGGCCCTCAAGGGTAAGAAAGGGAACGTGCTGGTGTTGTACGCGGACGTGCCGCTGCTTGAGGCCAGCACGCTGCAGCGGTTGGTGGAGACCCATCGGAATGCCAAGGCCGCGGCCACCGTGCTGACGGCGGAGTTGGTGGACCCCTATGGATACGGCCGGATTGTGCGTGATGCCGGCGGCCGCATCGAGCGCATCGTCGAAGAGCGGGATGCGTCATCGGCGCAGCGGGCGATTCGTGAAATCAACAGCGGCATCTACGCCCTGTCCATGAAGCCGCTGTTCGAGCATCTGAATCGCCTCGCCGCGGACAACGCGCAGGAGGAGTACTACCTCACGGACCTCATCGCGATGCTCCGGCAGAGCGACCTGCGGGTGGAAACGTTGTGTCTGGACAGCGCCGGTGAATTACGGGGCGTCAACAGCCGGCTCGATCTGGCGGATCTCTCGCAGGAGGTGCGCCAGCGCAAGAACCGGCTGCTGATGATGAGTGGCGTGACCCTGGAGGACCCGGCCACGACGTACGTGGACGCGGCCGTCACCGTCGGTGAAGACACCGTCCTGGGCCCTGGCGTGCGGCTGGAGGGACGGACCACGATCGGCGAAGGCTGCCGGATTCATGCCGGCTGCCGGCTGACCAACGCCACGGTGGAAGACAACGTCGTGGTGCTCGATTACAGCGTGATTGTGGAGTCGAGTGTCGGAACGGGCGCGCAGATTGGACCGCTGGCGCACATCAGGCCGCAGTCGGTCGTCGGCGCGGCCGCGCGCGTGGGCAACTTCGTCGAGCTCAAGAAGACGACGCTCGGGAAGGGGTCCAAGGCGAACCACCTGGCGTACCTGGGCGACGCGAAGATCGGCGAGGGCGTCAACATCGGCGCAGGCACCATCACGTGCAACTACGATGGCGTGGACAAACACCAGACCGTCATCGAAGACGGGGTGTTCATCGGCAGCGACTCGCAACTGATCGCGCCGGTGACGATTGGCAAGGACGCGTACGTGGGCGCCGGGTCGTCCATCACACGAGACGTGCCCGCCGGCGCGTTGGCCATCGCGCGCGGCCAGCAGGTCGTGAAGCCTGATTGGGCCACCAGGAAGAAGGCCGAACGCCGGCCCGCCAAGGGAGATCACTGATCCATGTGCGGCATTGTCGGATACGTCGGACCGCAGCCCCTGCTGCCGATCCTCATTGAAGGCCTGCGGAAACTGGAGTATCGCGGCTATGACTCCGCCGGGGTGGCCGTGGTCCACAACGGCCAGATGGAGATCCGGCGCAGCGCCGGCAAACTCGCGCGCCTGGAGAACGTGCTGGCGACGCACCCGCTCAAGGGCGAGTACGGGATCGGCCACACCCGATGGGCCACCCATGGGCGGCCGACCGAGGAGAACGCCCATCCGCATCGCGACTGCACCGGCCGGATCGTGGTGGTGCACAACGGGATCATCGAGAACTACCTGGAGCTCAAGCGGGAACTCACCGCCGAGGGCCACACGTTCGTCACCGAGACGGACACCGAGGTGGTGGCCCACCTCGTCGAGAGGGAATCCAGGGGCGACGGCCTCGCCGCGGCCGTCCGCCGGTCACTGACCCGGCTGCGCGGCCTGTTTGCGCTGGTCCTGATCTCCGCCGACGAGCCAGACACGATCATCGCGGTCAGGAACGGCCCGCCGGTGGTTGTGGGGCTGGGCACGGGCGAGTTCTTCGTGGCGTCGGATGTGCCGGCGATCCTGGCCCACACCCGGAACGTCGTGTTTCTTGATGACCTGCAGATGGTGGTGGTGACCCAGGCCGGTGCGGCGTTTTCGGCGTTTGACGGCACGCCCGTCACCCGCGAGGCCCAGACGATCAACTGGGATCCGATCATGGCGGAGAAGGCCGGGTACAAGCACTTCATGCTCAAGGAAATTTACGAGCAGCCGTGGGCCGTGCGCGAGACAGTGATTGGCCGCGCGTCGGTGGAATCCAATCGCGTCTTCCTGAACGAGATGAAACTGGACGCCGAGGCCCTGCGCGCGATTGATCGCGTGGAGATTCTGGCCTGCGGCACTTCGTGGCACGCCGCGCTCGTCGGCGGGTTCCTCATCGAGGCGCTGGCGCGCATCCCGGTCGACGTCGACTACGGGTCGGAATACCGCTATCGGGACCCGATTGTCGGCGCCCGGACCCTCGCCATCGTGATTACCCAGTCCGGCGAGACGGCGGACACACTGGCGGCGCTACGCGAGGCCAGGCAGAAGGGGGCGCGCAGCATCGCCATCTGCAACGTGGTGGGGAGCATGGCCACCCGGGAGGCCGATGGCACCGTCTACACGCACGCAGGCCCGGAGATTGGGGTCGCGTCCACCAAGGCCTTCACCACGCAACTGGTGGCGCTTCAGATGCTGGCCATCCACCTGGCCCAGGTTCGCGGCACCATCGCCGATGACCGGGTGCACGCGCTGCTGCAGGGGCTGGATCAACTGCCGGTCCTTATCGAGGAGGCGCTCAAGAGCAACGACGCCATCGAGGACCTGGCGAAACGGCTTCACCAGAAGCGCGACTTCCTGTACCTCGGCCGGGGCATCAACTACCCCATCGCGCTCGAAGGCGCGCTGAAGTTGAAGGAAATTTCCTACATCCACGCGGAGGGGTATCCCGCCGGCGAGATGAAGCACGGTCCAATTGCCCTGGTCGACGAGAACCTCCCCATCGTTGCGCTCGCGCCGGACGACCATGTGTTCGAGAAGATGGTCGGCAACATTCAGGAGGCCAAGGCCAGGGGCGGCCAGGTCATCGTGGTGACCAACGCCTCGCGGGCCCGCGCCTTCGACGAGATTCTCGATGCGAAGACCGACGTCGTGTTGACCGTCCCCGACGCCGATCCGCTGCTCATGCCGATTCTGCTGACGGT
>JANLHE010000171.1 GCA_024653875.1 Acidobacteriota bacterium | reverse complement strand
ATGGCCTGCCGGCGCACCTCGGCGGCAATCGGCGCGGAGATCGCGGCGGGGATCTCGGTGCGCGACCCCGAGCTGATGTACTTGGCGTCGTAGTCGTAGAACTCGCCAGACGGGATGATCTCTCCCGGCACCGAGGCTTCAGGCGTGTCGTTGCCCAGCACCGCGCATTCCAGTTCGCGCGCGCCGATGACGCCGTTTTCCACGACCACCTTCGGATCGAACGCGGCGGCCAGATCGATGGCGGCGCCCAACTCGTCCGCCGACGCGACCTTGGAGATGCCGAGACTGGACCCGAGGTTGGCGGGTTTGACGAAGAGCGGATAGGTCAGCGTCGCAAAGATGTGCCGGATGATCGCGTCGCGTTCGGCGAGCCAGCGGTGCTGCCGCACCACCACCCACGGCGCCACCCGGAGCCCTTGCGCCTGGAACAGCACCTTCATGACGGCCTTGTCCATACCGGCCGCCGAGGCGAGGACGCCGCACCCCACGTACGCCACGTTCGCCAGATCGAGCAGGCCCTGCACGGTGCCGTCCTCGCCGTAGGGGCCGTGCAGCACGGGGAAGATCACGTCCAGGTTGAGGCCCGTGACGACCGAGATCGGGTCGCCGTCGGCGCCGGGCCGCCGGTCCACCAGGAGCAGCGTGTCGTCGCCGGGCCGGGCCGGCATCAGCACCTCGCGCCCGCCGCGCACGCGCGTCGTGTCGCGCATCTGATCGATGACCTCGGCCGCCGACGCGGCCGACGGGGGACGGTCGGACAGGACCCAGCGGCCGTCCTTTTCAATCCGGATCGCGATGGGTTCGTACCGGGTCCGATCCAGGTTCGCGAACACGGCCGCCGCCGAGGCCAGCGAGACCTCATGTTCGCCCGATCGGCCGCCATGCACCACACCCACTCGAAGACGTTTCACGCGCGGGCATTATAGGCTATCGGTGTGTCCGCCGACTTTTCCTTCACCGTGACGAAGACCGACGGCCGCGCGCGGCGCGGCCGCCTGCGCCTGCCGCACGGCGAGATCGAGACGCCGGTGTTCATGCCGGTCGGCACGCGCGCGGCGGTCAAGGGGTTGACCCACGATCAGCTGATCGCGCTCGACCCCGCGATCATTCTCGGCAACACCTACCACCTGCACTTGCGGCCCGGCGACGATCTGATCGCCCGCGCCGGCGGACTGCACGCGTTCATGGGCTGGGAGCGGCCCATCCTCACCGACTCGGGCGGGTATCAGGTGTTCAGCCTGTCGGGGCAGCGCACCATCACCGAGGACGGCGCGGCGTTTCGTTCGCACATCGACGGCCGCGCCTACCTGTTCACGCCCGAATCGGCCGTCGACATCCAGGCGCGCCTCGGCTCGGACGTCGCGATGATCTTCGACGAGTGCGCGCCGTGGCCGGCGGATCGGGACGTGGTCGAGCGCGCGATGGAGCGCACCCTGCGGTGGGCGCAACGGGGCCGCGATCGGTTCCTGGCGCTGCAGGGCGCGGCTCTGCCGGACGTGCCCCGCGCCACGCCCGGCCAGGCCCAGTTCGGCATCATCCAGGGCGGCACGCACCTTGATCTGCGGGACCGCAGCGTGGCCGGCACCGTGGCCGTGGGCTTCGAGGCCTACGCCATCGGCGGCCTGTCGGTGGGCGAACCCGTGGACCTCATGTACGACGTGGTGGCCCACACGGCGGACCAGTTGCCCGCCGATCGGCCCCGGTACCTCATGGGCACCGGCATGCCCGATGACCTGGTCGAGTGCGTGGCGCGCGGCATCGACATGTTCGACTGCGTCCTGCCGACCCGCAACGCGCGCAACGGCCAGTTGCTGACCCGGCACGGCATCATCTCCATCAAGAACGCCCGCTACGCGGAAGACCTCCGGCCGCCCGATCCCGAGTGCGAGTGCCCCACCTGCCGGCGCCACTCCCGGGCCTACCTCCGTCATCTATATATGGTGGGTGAAATGACGGCGGCCACGCTCAACACGGTGCATAACCTCCACTTTTACCTTGACACCATGCGGGCGATTAGGAAGGCTATTGAGT
>JANLHE010000165.1 GCA_024653875.1 Acidobacteriota bacterium | reverse complement strand
GCCGATGGCCGGATCGGCATCCACCCCGGCCAGCACGGTGCCGGCGGCCTCGGTGGACGACAACATCGCCGCCTGCGCCACGTTCGCCAGGCGCAGGCGCACCTCGGCCGAGCCGGTGGGCTTCCGGCCGTCGCTGCCGCTGAACATGATGTCTTCCATGCGATCGCCACGCAGGCTCTTGGCGCTCTGCTCGCCCAGCACCCAGGTGATCGCATCCACCACGTTGCTCTTGCCGCAGCCGTTCGGCCCGACAATGGCCGTCACGCCGTCGTCGAAGGACAACTCCGCGCGGTCGGCAAAACTCTTGAATCCACTGATGTGCAGTCTCGACAAACGCATGTGTTATTGGGTCTTCCCGGGCTGTGCCGCGCCAGGGGCGATCAGGCGCTGCGCTTCGTCGAGAAACGTCAGCGCGTACTGCGCCTGCGGATCGACTTTGGAGAGGTTGCGGCGCGCTTCTTCCACGCCGAAGAGATCCAGATCGACCTCGTAGTGAATCATCGCGCGGACGAAGGCGGCATCGGCGGCAAGCGCGGCCGGATCCATCTTCGTGCGCTGCCCGGCCGCGAAGGCGGCGAACGCGTCCAGCATCGCGTCGGTGACGGCAAAGCCGCGGGCCACTTTGTAGGTGGCGGCGTGCGCCGAGGCGGGCCGGGTATCGCCTTCGCCGGTAAACCGCTCGGCGAACCCGACAAACAGGCCGCGCGCCAGCAGCTGGCGGGAGAACCGCGTGGGGTTGAACCCTTCCACCGGCCCCGGCTTGAAGTGATCCGGCTCGATGCCCCCGCCGCTGTAGACCTTGCGGCCGGCGTCCGTGTATTTCAGCTGGTCGGCGGCGTGCTGCCGCGTCTCCGGCTGGTCGCGCTGCGAATACGTGAGGTACTCGTCGAACGTGCCGTCCCAGGGTCGCTGAATCATGCGGCCGCTCGGCGTGTAGTAGCGCCCGGTGGTCAGGGCCAGCCCCGCGCCGTTGCTGATGCGATACACCGACTGCACGAGCGCCTTGCCGAACGTCGCCTCGCCGATGACCAGGCCGCGATCGTGATCCTGGATGGCGCCCGAGACGATCTCCGAGGCACTGGCGCTGTTGCGATTGACCAGCACGATGAGCGGCATCGCGGTGTCGCCCTGCTCGGTCGCCAGGTAATCCTCGTCGGAGTTCTGCACGCGGCCGCGCGTGTAGACGATCATCTGCCCGCGTTTCAGGAACCGGTTCGTGACCGCGATCGCCTGATCGAGCGGGCCGCCGGGATTGTCGCGCAGGTCGAGCACCAGGCGCTTGAGGCCCGCGGCGCGCAGCTTGGTGAGCGCATCGCCCACCTCGCGATCCGAGGTCTCCGAAAAATCCTGCAGCCGGATGTAGCCCGTGCCCGGCGCAATCATGAACGCCGTGCGCACGGTGGTGATGTTGATTTCGTCGCGCTCGACGGTGAGCGGAATCATGGTGTCGAGCCGGCGGATCGCAATCTCGACCGTGGTGCCCTTCGCGCCGCGCAGTTCCTTCACGGCCATGTCGGCCGTCCAGCCCTTGGCGCTCTGGCCCTTGATCACCGCGATCACGTCCCCGCGCCGGATGCCCGCGCGATACGCCGGCGAGCCTTCAAACAGATTCGTCACCGTGATATCGCCGTTGATCACGACGATGCTCAGGCCGAGGCCGTAGTAGACGCCCTCCTGCCGTTCGCGCATCTGCGCGTAGGCGCGCGGGTCGAGGAAACTGGAGTGCGGGTCCAGGGTCCGCAGCATCCCGTCGATGGAGCCGTACACCAGGTCCTCGGACTTGAGCTCCTCGACGTACTCCCGCTCCACGACGGCCAGCGCGGCCGTGAACAGGCGGTACCGCTCGGCGATACGATCGCCGCCGTCCCGGGCGCCGACCCCCTGACCGAGCAGGCCGCCGCCCAGGGCGGCCACCACCACGACAACCGCTGCTGCGGGCACGCCTGATTTGCGCATAGATA
>JANLHE010000160.1 GCA_024653875.1 Acidobacteriota bacterium | reverse complement strand
GCTGGCAGAGAGAGTCTAAGCTCTCAAATCACAAATAGCCAATCACAAATAGTAAATAGCCCGATAGTAAATGAGAGGCGCTTCTCTCACGAATGAATTCCTGGCGCCTCGTGTCCGGTGCGCTCCACGTACTCGACGTAGGACCCGGGGAACAGGTGCGGCTCGTCGCCGCTGAGCTCAAGCACCCGGGTGCTCAGGCCGCGCAGGAACGACCGGTCGTGCGAGACGAAGATCATCGTCCCTTCAAAGTCCTTGAGGGCCTTGATCAGCATGTCCTTGGTGAGCAGGTCGAGGTGGTTCGTCGGTTCGTCGAGCACCAGCAGGTTCGGCGGATACATGAGCATACGCGCCAGTACGAGCCGCGATCGTTCGCCGCCTGAGAGCGACCGGATCTTCTTCTCCACCTCGTCGCCCGAGAACTGAAACGCGCCGAGCAGGCTGCGCAGCGCGCCCACGGACTCTCCCGGAAAGTCGTGCTGCGCCTGCTCCCAGATGGTCTTGTCCGGATCGAGCAACTGCAGCGCCTGCTGGGCGAAGTAGCCCATCTGCACGCTGGCGCCAATCCGCACCTGGCCGGAATCCGGTTCAAGCGCGCCCGCGATCATCCGCAGCAGCGTGGTCTTGCCCGCGCCGTTGGCGCCCATGATGGCCCAGCGCTCGCCGCGCTGGATGATCATGTCGAGGCCGTCGTACACGACGTGCGAACCGTACGCCTTGTGCAGGTCCTCGATCGTGACGACCTTGTCGCCGGAGCGCGGCGGCTGGCGAAACTGGAAGTCCACGACCTTCCGCTTCTTCGGCAGCTCGATCTTCTCGATCTTGTCCAGCGCCTTCACGCGGCTCTGCACCTGCGCCGCCTTGGCGGCGTGCGCCGAGAACCGGTCGATGAATCGCTGTTCCTTCGCCAGCATCGCCTGCTGCCGCGCGTACGCGGCCTCGCGGTTCGCCTCGCGAATGGCGCGCTCGCGTTCATAGAACTCGTAGTTGCCGGCATAGACCGTGATCTCGCCATCATCGATCTCGGCGATGCGGGTGTCGATGCGGTTCATGAACTCGCGATCGTGCGAGGTCATGAGGAGCGCCGCGGGAAGGGACTTGAGAAAGCCTTCGAGCCAGATGATGGACTCGATGTCCAGGTGGTTCGTGGGTTCGTCCATCAGCAGGACTTCGGGGCGGCCCAGCAGGACCCGGGCCATCGCCACCCGCATCTTCCATCCGCCGGACAGCGCGCCGACGTCCCCGTCGATCCGGGCCTCGTCAAACCCCAGCCCGTGGAGCACCTCGCGCGCCTGGCTTTCGAGGCCGTAGCCGCCCAGATGGTCGTATTCCTCCTGGACTTCGCCAAAACGTCCCAGGATCGTGTCCATGTCGTCCGCGCGAGCGGGGGTCGCCCATGGCCTCCTGCAGCCCCTCCAGTTCGTGGTGCAGGTCCCCCAACCGGCCGCTCCCGGCGATGGCTTCGTCCAGCACCGACCGGCCCGACATCTCCTCCACGTCCTGCCGGAAGTACCCCACGGTCAGCTTCTTCGGGACGGTCACTTCCCCCTCTTCCGGGGCCTCTTCCCCCACAATCATGCGGAAAAGCGTGGTTTTCCCGGACCCGTTGGGCCCGACCAGGCCCACCTTGTCGCCCGGGTTGAGCTGGAAATTGGCCTCGACGAACACGAGCTGCTTGCCGTACTGCTTGGAGATGTTGGAAAACGAGATCACGGAACGATCAAAGCATGCCTTTGGGAGATTTCGCTACTTGTGCCATTGCCCCCATTTCGCCATGGCGCGAGTTTTTTGCTCTTTACCCCCGATCCCTGCTAGGCTTTAACCTCCGCTGAAGGTTGGCCTTCGAGCTATGCCCGCGTTGGAAGTCCTGGTATCAGAACCCCCCACGTGATCGCTTCAAAGCAAGAGGAACGGGAGTCCGTTCCGGCTGTTCTTCCGCGGTTACTGATCGGGCATTCAGCCTGATGAGGCGCCCGGCCCGCAGGGGTCGTCATTGGCGCAGGAGTAGTTCATGGGTCGCAAACTGTACGTCGGGAATCTCCCTTACACCACCACCGAAGACGAACTTCGTGATTTGTTCGGTCAGGCCGGTGCCGTTGACACCGTCAACGTTGTCCGTGACAACGCCACGGGTCGCGCACGCGGATTCGCATTTGTCGAAATGGCGACTGACGCGGATGCGCTGAAGGCAATCGAGCAGTTCAACGAACAGCCGATGGGTGGCCGCAATCTGGCCGTCAACGAAGCTCGTCCGAAGCCCCAGTTCGGCGGCGGCGGCGGGTACGGCGGCGGCGGCAACGGTGGCGGCGGCGGCAACCGTCGTCGCGAGCCGCGCTGGTAACCAGACGCGATACAATTAAGGACCCGGTCGCCTCGTGCGGCCGGGTCGTTCGTTTTTTCAGGCCCGATTCAGCAGCAAGACCCCGGAGGTTCCCGTGAAGGTGTACTCAAAAGGCGCGCGAGTGTCACAGCCGAATTACGGGCCGGGTACGGTCACCGATGCGGACTCGCATCACACCGTGATTGACTTCGACAACCACGGCCTCAAGCGATTCGTCACGACGATGGTGTCCCTGGCGCCGTCGAGCGAACCCGCTCCCGAGAAGGCGAAAGCCACGCGCCGCAAGAAGGCCGTCAAGGCCGTCGAAGCCTGATCGCGCGCGTCCTCCACAATTGCCCAACCGGCCCACGGGCCGACCGTCTAACCCCGCGTGATCACTCGACTCACCCGCCTGGCCGGGGTGTGTCTCCTGTGTTGTGCGTTGTGCAGTCCTGCGCAGGCCCAGGAAACCGCCGCTCCCTCTGCCACAACCGCTGAACTACTCCGCGTCTTTGTGGACTGCTATGAATGCGACACCGAATACCTTCGCCAGAACGTCCAGTTTGTAGACTATGTCCGCGACCGGACAGTCGCCGACCTTCACCTGCTGGTGACCACGGAGGGTACCGGTGGAGGCGGCAGGGCCTGGACGGTGAAGTTCATCGGCCTGGGACGATTCGACAAGGTTGACCGGACACTCACCTTCAACACCGCCCAGACGGCGACCAGTGACGATCGCCGCAAGGAGTTCGCCCGCATCTTCAGGCTTGGCGTGGCCGCGTATGCGGCGGATACATCCGCGGGCGCGCAACTCGACGTGCAGTGGACCAAGCCCGCCGTCGCATCGACCGTGGTGGTCCCCGCCAAGGATCCGTGGAACTACTGGGTCTTCCGCACCAACGTCGGCGGCAATCGTGACGGCGAGGAGTCCGCGAACTTCAGTTCATACCGCTTGAGCCTGTCCGCGAACCGGACCACGGCCTTGTGGAAGATCAGCCTGGGGGCCAATGGCAGCTACAGCAAGAGCGAGTTCGACCTTGGCGAGGACGGCGCCAAGATCAAGAGCACCTCGGAAAGCTGGAGCGGCAGCTCGCTCGTCGTCAGGAGCATCACGCCGCGCTTCTCGATCGGCGGCCGGGCCTCGGTCTCCCATTCGAGCTTCTCCAACAGCGACACGGTCATCACGGTGGCGCCCGGGGTGGAGTTCAACTTCTTTCCATACAGTGAATCGTCGCGCAGATCGCTGACGATGATGTACACGGCGGGCGCCAGTCACTACAACTACAAGGACGTGACGATTTTCGACAAGGTCGATGAAACGGTGCCCAACCATTCGCTTAGTACAAGTCTTGGCCTGCGGCAGCCCTGGGGCTCGGTGGGCGCCGGCGTGAACCTCACCCAGCACCTGAACAAGATCGAGCGCTATCGCATCTCCACGTACGCGAGCGCCGACGTGCGGCTGTTCAAGGGGTTCTCCCTCAATGGATATGGCGGATACGACAGGATCCGCGACCAGATCTCCCTGCGCAAGGGCGGCGCGACGCCTGAGGAAGTGCTGCTGCGGCGGCGCCAGCTGGCGACGGGCCACAGCTACTACATGGGCTTCGGCATCAGCTACAGCTTCGGGTCGATATTCAACAGCGTGGTGAACCCGAGATTCGGCGGCGGTGGCAGCGGGATGATGATCTTCTACTAGACGAACGACCTCTGAGGTCGTTTCGGCGAACGTGTCGCGAAACGACCTCAGAGGTCCTGACTCCCCTTACTTGCCGCCGCCCCCGGCGGCTTTTTTCTTCGCTTCTTCGCGGGCCTTCAGGCGCCCGTCGATGTGTTCCTGCATGTCCAGGCGCGGCACGCCGTCCTTCCACCAGTCAGGCGCGGGCTCGCCCTTGAGGAAGTGGTCGAAGAACTCCTTCATGCGCACCGTGTAGTCCTGCTGGTTGGCCGGACGCGCCAGGCCGTGGTTCTCGCCGGGGTACTCCAGCATGACCACCGGCTTGTCCAGCCGCCGCAGCGTGTTGAAGTACTCCACGCCCTGCGTGAAGTCCACGGCGCCGTCCTGATCGTTGTGCAGGATGACGAGCGGCGTCTTCACGTTCTTGGCGTGCGCGACCGGCGAGTTGCGCGTGTACGCCGCCCAGTTGTCCCACGGGCCCGTGGTGAAGCGGCCCTGGCTGCTTTCAAAGATCGCGCCGTTGGTGCCGCCGCTGTTCTTGTAGATGATCGAATACATGCTGATCATGTTGGTCAGCGGCGCACCCGCAATCGCCGCCGCGAAGACATCCGACTGCGTGATCGTGAACGCCGTCTGGTACCCGCCCCACGAGTGGCCGTGCAGGCCCACGCGCTTCGGATCCACCACGCCGGTTGCCACGGCGGCCTTGACCGCCGCCGGCAGCGTCCACGCGGCCGACATGCCGGGGTCGTTGATGTAGTACTTGATGTCCGGCTGCAGCACGGCGTAGCCGTTGCTCGTGTAGGCCTGGCGGTTGAACCCATTGGCCGTCGGCCGGCCGTACTGATAGTGCCCCTGGGTGAGCCGCTCGTAGATGTAGACGATGGTCGGGTACGACTTGCCCTTCTCGTAGTTCGCGGGCAAGTACAGCGACGCCTGAAGGCGCTCGCCCTTGTCGTTCTTGAACTCGATGAGCTGCGCGCCCGCCGACCACGCGAGGGACTCGGCCGACGGGGCCATATCCACGATCTTGCGGCCGGCCGCCAGCGTGGCGTCGGTCACGTACACCTGCGGCGCTTCCGTGGGCGTCTCCTTGCGGTAGACCCAGGCGTCACTCTTCTCGGCCTTCTGCAGGCTGCCGATCATCGCGTCTTCCCAGAGCAGCATCTTCAGGCCGGTCTTGCCCGGCTCGAGAATGCCGTAGCCCGCGCGCTTGGTCCACTCGGCCATGACCGAGAAGTACTGCGGCTTGCCAAGGTCGATGCCCCGTTCGTTCCGGTAGATTCCGGGCACGCGGCCCTGATACCGGATCTGATCCTTCCTGCCATTGACCGTCAGGTTCACCGGCGCTTCGGCGCCGGATACGGACACCCTCCAGATGTCCCAGCGGTCGGATAGCAGCACGTACTGGTTGTCCGACGCCCAGCCCACCACGCCGGTGGGCGGATCCACCACGTTGTGATCGTCCTCGAGGTTCACAAAGGCCGTCGGCACCTTTTCCGTGATGTTCCTTGCCGTGCCCGTAGCCGTGTCGAATACGTGGAAGTGCTTGTTCTCGTAGTAGAGGTACTTCGTGGTGTCCGGCGATGACGCGTTCCCCCAGCGCAGGTTCTTTTTCACGACGGTCTTGCGGCCGGTCTTGGTGTCGATCGCGTAGACGTCGCGGAAGCGCTGACCGTTGAGGTTGCTCATCCGCTCGTACGCCGCGTCGCTCGTGCCGATCGCCCACTGCCCGCGGCCCGTAATCTGAATGTCCGGCACCTCATCGTC
Source organism: Acidobacteriota bacterium (assembly GCA_024653875.1). Lineage (GTDB taxonomy): Bacteria > Acidobacteriota > Vicinamibacteria > Vicinamibacterales > SCN-69-37 > SYFT01. Next base: position 6,705 of record JANLHE010000160.1, on the reverse strand, counting down.
GGCAATCCGGATCATCTTGCCCTCACCCGGCCGATACATCGTCACGTAGCTGAAGCTGCGATCGGCGTTCTCCTGCACCCGCTGCTGGGTCTGGAGGCGCGGGTCCTTGTAATGCCACACCACCAGGTTGGGACGCTCGGTGGCGTCAGCCGCGGGCGCGGCCCCGGCGCCACGCGCACCGGCATCGGCGCCCTCGGCGCCTTCGGCCGGCGTCGCGTTGCCACGGCCGGCAGGACGCGGGACCTTGGTCAGCTCGGCGATTCCGAAGATCAGGGCCTCGCGGTCCTCCGTCCAGACCGGCGAACGATTGCCGCTGACCGAGTAGTCCGCCGGAAACGTCTTGTCCTGCTTCGGGTCGTAGACCACCTTCCTGGGCGCGCCGCTGCCGAAGCCGGTGAACCCCACCACGGAGAACAGCCGCTCACGGAACGCCTTGTCGTCGGTGCCCTTCAGCATCGAGAGCGCGTCGCCTTCGGTGGTCCAGGTGAGGCGCTCGTAGAAGGCCTTGTCGGTCTCAAGTGACGTAATCGCGCCCGAGGACATGTCCCGGATCTGAATACCGTTGCCGGCCTGATCCGCGGCGTCAATGTTCAGCGCCAGGAACTTGCCGGACTTGTTGAACGCGAACTCAAAGACGTTGCCGACGTTGAGTTCGGTGCCGGTCTTCAGCTCACGCAGGATGAGGTCCGTGCCGCGGGGCCGCGTGTCGCGCGGAGCGGCGGCGGCCGCGGCGGCTGGCGGCGCGGCACCGCCGGCGCGTCCGCCTGCGGCACCCGCTGCGCCGGCGGCGGCATCGGGCCCGTAACGGTGCATCGCAATCCAGCCGCCCATCTCGCCGGAGAAGGCAAAGCGGCGAATCTTGGGCACGCTGACCTTGTCGCCCGTGGACAGGTTCACGATGAGGGCCGACGTCTGCACGGGGCGCCGCGCGCGCCGCGCCGCGACGGCGTCAGCCCGCGTCAGCGACGTCGCCATCGCGAACCACATCGAGTCGCCGGAGAACGACATCGGGCCCGCGCCTTCGCCGGCGGGGAACTTCCACTCCTGCGCGCCGGACGTGCTGCGCACGATCACCTCGCTGTCGCCCTCGAGCGGCGCGACGCGGTAGGCGAACCACTTGCCGTCAGGCGACAGGCTCGTGGTGGTCATCGCGCGGAACGATAGGATGTCTTCAAGACCGATGGGACGTTTCGCGGTGTTCTGCGCCGTCGCCGGCACGAGGGCCGCAACGACGAACACCAGTGGGAGCACGAGGACCGCGCGAGTGCGCATCCGCTTCATGACTGAACCTCCAGGAGACACGAGCAAGTGGAAAACCGTGGAAATCGTAGCAGTACGGGGAATTGAATATTGGAAGATTGACTATTGACGGATTGGCCCGGGGGAACCCATCAGCGCCTTCACGCGCCGCAGCAGCCAGCGCGCCACCAGTGCCACGGCCACGACGACGACCAGGACGATGCCCGCCGCCAGGAACGGGAATTGGGTGGCGAACCAGACAAGCGCCAGCGCCAGGCCGTCTTCAGCCAGGCTCAGTCCGATATTGGACACCGGCTCCGGCGACGCGCTGACGGCGGTCCGAATCGTGGTCTTGCCTACATGGGCGAGAAGGGCCAGTAGGGCGCCGGCCGCGCCCGCCGCCAGTTGCCAGCCGGGATCGAGCGCGGGCAGCGCGCCGTACGCCAGCAGTCCGGCAACCGGCACACGAACGAAGGTCTGCAGGACGTTCCAGACCAGGTCGATGAGCGGAATCTTGTCGGCCACGAACTCCAGCGCGAACAGCGCGAGGCAGGCCCCGATCACCCACCAGCTCTGGACCACCGCGAGGTCACCCGGAAGCACCACCCATCCCAGGCGAGCGATCACCCCCAGCGTGGCGACCGTGCCGTACACGTTCAGGCCGGCGGCAAAACACACCGCGATCAGAAAGGGGACGGGAGTGTTTTCCACAGAACCCTCACAAACCGGGACAGGTCTCGGACAGTGCTCGCACGAGACCTGTCCCCGTTTGTGAGGGTTCTGTGGAAAACACTCCCGTCCCCCTCAAAACTAACCGGTACGCTGCGGCGACCTCGACGCGCTTGCGTGAGTACACGAGCGGGAAGTACTCGTCGTTGGCCCACAGCGCGTGCAGGTTGGCGAAGAAGGGGCTCTCGGGCTGTGCGGATTGGCCGGGGACGTTGGTGACGATGGAGCGATCCCAGTCGGCGACGTCAAAGATCTCGCGATAGGTGGCGCCGTCGGCCGCGACGGTCCCGGTGCCGCCGGGACGCTCGACCGTGGGGAGGCCGTAGGGCGCAAGCAGCGGAAACGGAAACGCGCGCGTGTGCAGGCGGCCCCAGCGCCACGTGGACCAGTCGGCGCCCTGCGCGGTGGTTAACTGCTCCACCGCGCGCGTGAGACTGGCCTCGTGCCGGGCCTGCCGCTCGGCCAGTGGGCGCGCCGTGTCCCGCTCCTGCGGGGTCGAGGCGCCGCGCCACACGTCGTAAACCGCGGCCGCGGCGCTGTCCTTCGTCAAGCGGCCGTCCCAGGCCGCGAGCAGCTGGCGCGCGCGCTCGACCTGTGGACTCCGCGACGTCCACCCCCGGAACAGCGATGCCTCGAACGCCCCGCGCAAGTGGAGATTGTCGAGCTGCATTCGCCGGTGGTCGTCCATCGAGTAGCGCCCCGCCGGCGACAACATCTGCATCAGCCGCGTGATGCGATCGAACGGCACATTCGTGGACGACTTGAACATCAGCGGCGGCGCGTACTCTTTCGGCTGAATGTTGTGGTTCGCGGTCGCGATGAACCCGCGGCCAGGATTGAGTTCGCGCGGCAGGTCCGTGCGGAAGCCGTTCCACTCATACGCGCCCGTGCCCGGCACCGGGAGCCGTCCGAGCCAGGACCGCTGGCCAGGCCCCGCGGCCTGGCGATTCGGCGTCAACGCCGACGCCTGCCAGGAGATGTTGCCGTCCACGTCGCCGCAGACCAGGTTTTCTGTCGGAGCCTTCCAGTACATCGCCTCCTCCAGAAACTGCCGGCAGTCTTTCGCCTGGGCGAGCCGGAGTCCGCCCAGATAGGGCGCCGTGCCTGGTTCAAGGAGCGCCGACCGTAACACATACGCGCGATGGCGCGCCGTGTCTTCGTGAAACACGGGACCATGGCGCGTGAACTTCAACTCCACCGTCTGCGGCGCCTGTCCCTTGATCCGGATCTCCTCGCGGATGATGCGCATCGGTTCCCAGCCGCCGCGGAATCGCACCTCGTTCGGGTTGGCCGGATTCACTTCCTCGACGTACACATCTTCCTGATCGGTGCCGACGATGGTGAGGCCCCAGCCGAGGCGATCGTTGTGCCCGATGGCCACACCGACAAACGGCGCTTCGCTGGCGCCGATCACGTTCCAGCCCGGCGCGGTGAGATGACTGATGTAGCGCAGCGAGGGATGCGTCACCGAGCGATGGGGATCGTTCGCCACCACCGGTTTGCCTGTCACCGACAGACGCCCGCTCACCGCCCAGTTGTTGGACCCGGGCGGATCTGGCGGCTGCGAGGTGGCCAGGGACGGCTGAGGGACCGTCCCCCTGCCGGTGTTCCCCCCGATCCATCCGCGATACGGTTCAAGGATCTCCGGCGTACTGCCGCCACGGCCGCCGCCGCGGCCGCCGGTCGCCACGCTGGCGTCGATGAGCGAAAGATCCACCCCTTCGGGGACGACCAGGTCATCCCACGGATCGGGCGCGCGCTGTGTGTTCGCTTCGGCCACACCCAGGCGGACGACGTTGCGCGCGAGGGTCAGTTCGGCCTGCGCATTACCGAAGGATGCCGTGCGCAGCACGACCGTCTCCGCCGTCCACGGCTCGGGCGTCAGGCCGGTGATCGTGAACTCAACGGGCAGGTTGTCCGCGCGTTCCTTGATGAAGGCGTTGACCCCGGCGGCGTACGCCGTGAAGATGCGGCGGCCCTCCGGGTGATAACTGGTCCACTCGCGGTCGTCCATCGGGCCCCGGTACTTGAGCAGGCGGGTCTGCCGGTCGGCCGCCACCGCGCCTGGGCCGAGCACCTCGGCCATTCGACCCTCGCGCGCCCGGCGCCACTGGTCCATCTGCCACAGCCGATCCTGCGCCATGACGTACCCCTGCGCGAAGAACAGGTCATCGGTGTTCTGCGCATAGATGTGCGGCACGCCCCAGGTGTCGCGAATCACCTCGACCGGCGCCTTCAGTCCAGGAACCGTCAGCGCCCCGCTGATCGTCGCGAGCGACTTCTGCGCCAGCGCGCGCAGTCGATCGATTGGCGGCCGGGCCTCCTGGCTCGTCCAGGCGGCCACGACAAACGGCGCGGCACACGTGCACATCGCCGCGGCCAGCCACGCCACTCGCGCACGCTTCAGGGATGGAACAGACATCAGTCGCCTCCGGTCTTCTCGATCTTCAGATAGATGGGTCCCACGCCCAGCGTGGCGACGAGCGCGTAGGTGCCCCAGCCGGCGCGGTTGGTGACCAGATAGCGCGCCTCTTCACCGGGCTTCAGATCGATGTGCAGGGTCTTCCAGACGAGGGTGTTGTGCAGGCGCAGTTTGTGTTCGCCCGCTGGAACGTCCTTCATGACGCTCTCGCCGTTGAGGAGCACGCCGAAGTCCCGGCCGTCGAGGGAAACAAATACCTGGCGGATGCCGATGTCGTCCGGCGACTGCCGGGCGATGGTGAGCCGTGCGTTCACCTCACCATTCTAGCTGCCGTGACCGCGTCTCCCAATTCGAGCCGATCCACCACGTCCATGCCGCGAATGACCCGCCCCAGCGCGGTAAAGTCCCCTTCATTGTGCGGCTGCGGGGTGCTGCCGAGCGTATAACCCGGCCGGCCGGTATCGAGACCGGACGAGGCCCAGGCCAGGTTCCCGCGCGTCAGACCAAGACGGCTGACCTCGTCGCGCAGGCGATTCGCACCGGCGATCGTTGCCTGCTGCGCCACGAAGTTCGGCACCACCCGGCTGAACACGGTGCCGGCGATGGCGCCCGACTCGGTGAGTCGAACCAGTTCCTCCATCCCGAGCGGCGATTCGCCGGGAGACAACTCCAGTTCGATCTCGCCCCTGGGCGTGGTCCAGACCGCGCGCGGTGCGCGAGACCCGTTGTACGCCGGCACAATCCAGCGCTCGACGATGGCGCGATAGTCGGCATCGGTGCGCCCCGAACCCGGCGCCGGCGGCGCCGCCCCTGCACCGCGGCCACCACCCGGTGCCGGTGCGGGAACCAGCAAGTCTTTCATCGTGGGATCCGCGGCGAGCTGATCGAGCCGCTGCTGCCCAATCGGCCCCATGCGGCGCAGCGCCTGCGTCGCGGACGTGCGCACGAACAGGCTGGGCTCGCGCAACAGCGCGGATGCGGCCTCCAACGCGAGCGGGGGCGCGAGTTGTGTCAATGGCGTCAGGGCCGTCAGGCGCAGGGCCACCGGCTTGCCGGGCGCGGCCGCCGCGCCAAGTCCCGGAGCCAGCGCGGCGATGCGGTCCTTGAACCGGCCCAGGCTCTCGGCGGCCGACACCGACATCCACGTATCCGGATCGTCGAGCGCCGCCAGCACGACCTCGAACGACGCGTCATCGTCATACGCACCGAGCGCGCGCAGGGCCTCGGCCCGCACGCGACGATCAGGATCCGTGACGGCGGCACGCAGACGCGCGGACGTGACGCCGCGATCGATGCCTTCCGCCTTCGCCTCATCCACCAGCGCCGGCGCCAGGCCGCGCACGGCCCAGAACCGCACGTCGGGTGACGGGTCCTGGCTCAGCGTCAGCAGGTGCGGCACCGCGGCCGAATTGCGCGGGCGGAACAGCGCCCACGTGGCGCGCCAGCGCACCTGCGCATCTGTCGTCGTGGTCCACCTGACGATCGGCGCGATGTCCCTCCGCACGACCGGCACGACATCCAGCCGATCGACAAACCGACCGATCGACAGCAGCGCCTCGCCTACCACGGGCGCGGTCGCAGGGGTGTCCTGCGCGCTCGTGAGATACGCGGCCAGCGCCGTCCAGGCCTCCGGTGTGCGGACTTTTCCGAGCGCACGGGCAGCCTCCAGCGCCACCGGCGCGGGCGTGGTGGCCGCGTGCAGCGTCTCGGCCAGCCACGGCACCGCGGCGGGATCCTTGATCTGCCCATGGGCGAACGCGACCGTCGCCACGATCTCCGTGCTCGGATCCTTCCTGAGCGGCTCAAGCAACGCGGTGCCTCCGGGATTCGGAATGCGGCCCAGGGCCACCACCGCGCGGCGCTTCACCTCGGGATGCGCGGACGCAAGCAGGCGCGCCAGGACCTCCCCGTCAAACCACCTCGAATCTTCCAGCTTCACGATGGTGGCGATGTCCGCGATGTCCCCGTCGGACAGCGGCGAACGCTGGGCGGCGCCGGCCGGAACCAGGGTCGCGAGCACGAGCAGGACGGCGAGACGAAAGCGGGACATGAGATCTCCAGACAACTGGCGCGGCTGAAGCCACGCCCTACGTTCGCATCCTACCCCAGCGCTGGAAGTGAAAGTAAAACGCCCAGGCCTGAAGGTAATGGCTCGTCGCGGCTACTTCCTATCGGCGGGCCCGCCCCGCCGTGCCGATTACGCCCCCGCCGGGCCGCCGCGCAAAGCGCAGATCCCACACGCGGTCCTGCGTCACGCTGAAGCCATCGATCTGCCCATTCGTCCGGCGAAAGGTGATGAGCCCAAGCCCGGCGCC
>JANLHE010000159.1 GCA_024653875.1 Acidobacteriota bacterium | reverse complement strand
TCGCCGGACGCTGACCGCGCCCACCATCTTCCAGTTCGCCAAGGCGATGCGCTACCAGACGCACTTGTTCGACGGCGGTGCGCGGCAATTGCGGTTCGGCTTCGACTTCGACGACCTGAAGGCCATCGACGACTGGGGTACCCGCGATCGCTTTGGCAATGACACGGAGACCGACTTCCGCATCGCCAGGGAGGTCGCCCGCCTGCTCGAGTCGCCGCGTGGCCAGTTCATCGTCGTCCTCAAGCGCGGGAATCATGTGCCGTATGAGGAGAACTACCCTCCCGCGCGAAGCACGTGGACACCCGACGGCTGGCGCTGGCAGCCATCGGACCCGGAAGAGAGCATCTTCGTCAACTCGTACGACAATGCCATTCGCTACAACGTGGACGCGTTCCTGCAGGTCCTGCTCGGCGGCACATCCGATCCCAGTCGCACCGTGCTCCTCTACACGTCCGACCACGGCCAGCAGCTCACCGACGCCCGGCCGCCGGGACTCGACCGCCACCTGATCTGGGGCGAAGTGGCCGTGCCCCTCCTGATGATGGGCGCCGTGCCGCCGGTGGACACAGGCTACGCGGCCAGCCACGCCAACATCATGGCGACGCTCCTGGACGTGATGCTCGTCCCCGAGGGTGGGCGGCCCGAGGGATACGCCACGTCGCTGCTGCGGGCCCGCGCATCGCAGCGCGATCCGCGGCCCGTCTTCTCGGGCGCATTCTTTGGCCGCGGCTCCTTCCTCGTGCAGGACTTCGATCAACTGGCCCGCGAGCACGCCGAGCGCATGGCCGGCGTCCAGCCGCGACGCTCCCCGTAGCCGGCGCCCCATTAATCGCACGTGCCGCCGGACCGATGCCCCTGAGCATGCACGCTGATACCCTAGGACCATGCGCATGATTCGTGAATGGCTCGGCCTGACGGCCGAGCGTGAGGCGTCGGGCGGGGACACCATCCGGCGGATTGCCGACGAGCTCGACCGACTCGATCCCGATCGCGCCCGCTACCTGGCGTCCTTTGCGTTCATCCTCGCGCGTGTGGCTCACGCGGACCACGACATCTCGGGTGCCGAGGTCGCCTCGATGGAACAACTCGTCGCCACCAAGGGCGGCATTACCGCCGACCAGGCCACGCTCGTCGTCCAGATGGCGCGCACCCAGCAGAAGCTGTTCGGCGGCACCGAGGACTTCCTTGTCACCCGGGACCTGGAAAAGTCCGCGACCTACGACCAGAAGCTGGCGCTTATGAACTGCCTGCTCGCCGTGGCCGCCGCCGACAAACGCATTCTCACCCTTGAAGGGAATGAGATCGGCCGGATCGCCCGCGAGCTGAAGGTGGAGCAGGCCGACATGTCGCGCCTGCGCGCCTCGTACCGGGAGTTCTTCGAAGCCAGGCGGGGACTGGAGGGCGTGTAACCGGCCCTTCGGCCGGCTGTCAACCGGCGGCCGGCCAGCCTTGTATATCCGGCAGAAGGAGAGTGCTGTGTTTGGAATCCTTGGAGTCCCCGAACTGCTGGTTCTCGCTGTGTTTCTGGTGCCGGTCGTCCTCACGATCGTCCTGGTGGTCTGGTTGCTGCGGGCGCAGCGCCGCCGGGCGTTGGCGGCCGGGTATCCGTCGCTGAGCGCATACCTGCGCGCCACTCCGCAGACCGATCAGGAAAAGCGCGACGCCACGGACCTGGCGCTGAAGGGGCTGGCGATCTGCCTGCTCGGGTTGCTGTTCCCCCCGCTGCTGCTGGTCGGCCTGTTTCCGTTCTTCTACGGTGCGCGCAAGGTGATGTACGTGTCCATGGGCCTTGGCCTCGTGGACGACCCACGCCGGTGACCGACGCCGGAGCGGAGACCGTCCGGACCGCGGTGACCGCGGTCCGGCGGGGCGATCGGGACGCGTTCGCGCGCATCGTCACCCTTTATGAGCGCCGGCTTTTCGGACTGGCGCTCATGGTCACGCGCGATCCCGCGGGCGCCGAAGAGGTCGCCCAGGACGCGTTCGTGCGGGCCTACATGCACCTGAACGCCTACGACATCCGGCGTCCGTTTTATCCGTGGCTGTCGACGATTGCCGTCCGGCTGGCGCAGAACTGGCTCGTGCGTCGCGTGAGGCAGGCCACGCGTGAGGGCGCCGCCCTTGATCCGGAGGCGGATGCGGCCGCGGACGGCGAGGAGGACCCGCTGGCGGAGATGATCACCGCTGAACGCGATCGCCGGTTGTGGGATCTCGTGACGGCGCTGCCGTCCGGCGAACGGACCGCCACCATGCTGTATTACCGCCAGGATATGAGCGTCAACGACATCGCGCGTGCGGTGGGGGTGTCGGGCGGCACCGTCAAGACGCTGCTGTTTCGCGCGCGCCAGAAGCTGCGCCGCGCGCTTGGCGATCGGTCGCCAGGAAAGGACTCGTGATGAACGACGATCTCACTCCGGTGCTTGCAGACCTGCCGGAGCCTCCCGTGCCCGAGGGGTTCGCCGCCACCGTGATGGCGCGCATCGCGCGCGAGACGGAGCAGGAGGTGGCGGTGGGCGTGGCGTCCGCAGAACGCGCCGCAATCCCCGCGTACCTCTGGGCGCTGGTCGGCGTGGCGCTGGTTGTCGGTGCGGGCGTTTACGGGTGGTACGACGCCGGCGCCCTGCCGGATCTGACCTCGGCCCGCATCGGCCTCGGCCGGGCCGTGGCCCTGCCACTCCAGGGGCCGGCGTTGATGTTGTGTGGTGTGGGGCTGCTGCTCTACCTCGCCGGCCTGCTGGCGCCCCTGGGCCGGCGGCGCTGACGATCGACGACGGCCGTCTTCATGCTCGGGCTGGGCGCGTACGTCGCCATCTACGCCAACCGGCTTACCGACGTGCTCGCCCTGTTCGCGGTTGGGCCGCGCGCTGGAGTTATTGACTCTCGCCCACGGTGCCGCGCTCCAGCCGCAGGCGTCCAGTGCGGGCGACCAGCGTGTAGGCCAGCGGCGAC
>JANLHE010000156.1 GCA_024653875.1 Acidobacteriota bacterium | reverse complement strand
TTTGCGGCGCATGTGGGCGCGGCCGCCCAGTACGAGGTCAGCGGACGCCTGGCCGTGCGGGCCGATGTGCGCGCCACCGCCAGCAACTCGGGCGGCCTTCGCGCGATGATCGGCGGGGTCGTGCCTCTCGGCCGGCGATTCCCCGCTGACTCCTCACGGAAGAACCTGATGGACGACTACGACAGCGTGACCAACGGCCTCGTGATCGGCGCCGCTTCTGGTGCGGCGGCCACCGCCGCGCTGGCCGGCTTCTATTCCGTCGTCTTCTGCGAGCAGGATGACTGCGGCGAGGTCTTCGTCGGTGCAGTTCTCGTGGGCGCCGCGATCGGCACCGCGGTCGGCGGAGTGCTGGGCGGGGTCATCGACAGCGTGATCCCCGGAAAGAGGAAGTGGCCATGAAATCCACGGTCGCGACCATCAGCCTGCTTCTGACATGCGTCCCGGCGCTCGCGCTCGCGCAAGCCACTCCGCCAGCCCCCGCACTGTCGCTCACCACGGGCCTCTCGTTCACCTCGCAGTGGGACGACGAGACACACCTGGGACGGGGAGTCCTGGTATCGGTCGGCGTCACGCGGCCATTCGCGAGCCGCTTCAACTGGGAAGCCGAACTCTCGCTCGCGCGACACCGGAGGGACTCGGGCTACCTCGAAGCCACCGGCACACCCATCGCGGCCACCGGGCGCGTGGCGTATTTTTTTACGTCACCAACGAAGTTGGTCCGGCCGTTTGTCAGCGGTGGTCTGACGCTCACCCATCACCGCGGATACTTCGTGTGGAAAGAGATCATCCTTGGCCCAGACGGCTTCCCCATGGAGGGAGCGGACATACGCAAGGACTGGCGCCTGACCAAAGGCGGTTGGGAGATCGGGCTCGGGATGAACATCCGCGGCAGGAGCCGGATGTGGTGGCGGCCCGAGGTGCGGGTGGGCGCCACGCATGGGAACCGCGACTACGCGCCAGGGGTGGACACCCTTGAGGCCCCGATTCTGACGATTCGCGGAGGACTCGTGGTCGGATGGCGGTAGTCCCGGGACACTGGTCCCGGCGCGTGTAGAATGGGCCACCTTTTCCTGAGGAGCCCAGTTCATGTCCGATCACCGCCCGATCCACGCCCCCCGCCTGCCCGCCCCTGTCGGTCCCTATTCCCCCGGGATGGGCTTTGAGCGGCTCGTGTTTGTCTCCGGCCAGGGCGCCACGGATCCCGCCACAGGCACGCTGGCCGGCGACGATGCCACGGCCCAGACCGAACAGTGCCTGAAGAACCTGCAGGCGATTCTGCAGGCCGCCGGTTCGGACCTGCAGTGCGTGTTGCGCTGCGGGGTCTTCCTCATCGACATGAGCGAGTTCCAGGCGATGAACGCGGTGTACGCGCGCGTGTTCGGCGACCACCGGCCCGCGCGCACCACCATCCAGGCGGCCGGCCTGCCGGGCAAGGGCCTGCGTGTCGAGATTGACTGCATCGCGTACGTGCCGGCGTCCACCCGTTAACCCACCACGTGAGGAGCCCTGAGATGAGTCGACAGCGGAAGCCCCTGCTCTTGTCGTTTGTCATTGCCGGCGCGGTGATCGGCGGCGCCACGGCGCTCGCCGCGTGGCAGGCTGCGCCACGCCTGCCGGCGATGGGCGGCGGCGCCTGCGAAAACAGCCCGTACAACTGCCCCGACGCCGCCAACCCGCTCCCGCCGGCCGATACGGTGTGGCTGGAAGAGATGACGTGGATGGATGTGCGCGACGCGATGAAGGCGGGCAAGACCACCGTCATCATCGCCACCGGCGGCATCGAGCCCAACGGCCCGTGGCTCGCGCTCGGCAAGCACAACTACGTGCTGAAGGCGAACTGCGACGCGATTGCGCGCAAGCTCGGGGACGCGCTCTGCGCGCCCATCGTTCCGTTCGTGCCCGAGGGCAACCTCGAACCGAAGTCGGGACACATGACGACGATGGGCACGATCAGCATGCGGGAGGAGACGTTCACGGCGCTACTGGGCGACATCGTGATAAGCATGAAGCAGCACGGCTTCGAGCACATCATCCTGATCGGCGACAGCGGCGGCAACGTGCGCGGGATGACCGCCGTCGCGGAGAAGTACACGAAGGAGTGGGCCGGCACGCCGACGGTGGCGCATGTGCGGGAGCACTACGACTACGCGTCGGTCACCAAGTTCGCGGTCGCGCAGGGCCTGATTCCCGCCGAGACCAAGAGCGACGGGCTACACGACGATCCGGTCATCACGATGAACATGATGGTGACCGATCCGAACGCGGTCCGCTGGGCCGGGCGCGTGAAGGCCGGCAAAGCGTCCATCAACGGCGTGTCGATTGCCGACAAGGACAAGGC
>JANLHE010000149.1 GCA_024653875.1 Acidobacteriota bacterium | reverse complement strand
TCGCGCGAGACGGGGAGCGGCGGCCGTGAGTACGTGCTGCGATTTGTCGGCGCCGGACGCTTCCAGGGCAACGACAAGGATTTACGCGCGGTCTCGATGACCGGGGATCCTGAAGACCTCCGCCGGGACGGCGTGCTGGACGCCGTGACGGTGGGGCTGCTCAGCTACATGGCGATCGACGGGCTGCCGCCCGGCTGGGCGCTGTCGGTGACGCCAAAAACGGAAGAGGCCGGCGCGGCGCCGCCGGCCGCCGATCCCTGGAACCTCTGGGTGTTTCGCGTGGGCGGCAGCGGGTCGATCCAGTCGGAGGAGGCGGCGCGGGAGACCGAGTGGCAGGGAGACGCGTCGGCCGATCGCGTGACGGAAGCCTGGAAGATCGGCTTTGGCGCCCGGATCGAACAGCGGACCGAGCGGTTCGATCTCGACGAGGAGGCACCCCTGAAAGTGACCCGGAGCAGTCGCGAGCTCGAGGGATTCGCGGCCAAGAGCCTTGGCCCGCACTGGTCGATTGGCGTCGAGTCCGGCGTGAGCGCCTCGGACTTCGGGAACACCAAGATCATCGCGCGCGCCTCGCCCGCCGTCGAATACAGCGTGTTTCCGTACCGCGAGTACGCCACACGACAGCTGGTGCTCCAATACAAAGTGGGCGCGGACCACGCGCGGTACAACGAGGTCACTCTCCTGGGGAAGGAGCGCGAGACCGTCGGCCGCCACGAGTTCGCGGCGAGGTTCGATCAGAAGCAGCCGTGGGGATCGCTCGAAATCGGCATCGAGGCGTCGCAGTACCTGCACGATCTCTCCAAATACCGGCTGGAGGCGCAAGCCGACATCTCCTGGCGGATCATTCGTGGACTGTCGGTGACCGTCGAGGGACAGGCGTCGCGGGTCCGGGACCAGATTTCACTGTCCCGGCGTGGCGCCACATTCGAGGAAGTGCTGTTGCGCCTGCGGGAATTGCAGAGCGGGTATCAGGTGGAACTGCAATTCGGCCTGACCTACAGCTTTGGTTCGCTGTTCAATAACGTGGTGAATCCGCGCTTCGGCGGATAGGAGAGAGCAGATGCGTCTTTATCCGATGCAACGCACGGCGGCCGTGGTGGTGATTGCCCTGGCGGGCATCGTCGCCCTTGTCGCCGCCAGGACGGCCGGGAGCGGGGCGCCAGCGTTTGATGTGCTCGTCATCAATGCGCGGCTGCTCGATGGGTCCGGCAACCCGTGGCTGCGCGAGGATCTCGGCATTCGCGGTGACCGCATCGTCGCGCGCGGCCGTCTGGCGGGCGCCGCGGCCACCCGCCTCATCAACGCGACGGACCTGGTGGTCGCGCCGGGATTCATCGACGTGCATTCGCATGCGGTGGGCGCGCTGCGGCGCGCCGAATTGCGCGACGCGGGCGCGCTGCTGGCGCAGGGCGTCACCACCATCATCGGCAATCCGGACGGCGGTGGGCCGGTCGATCTCGCGGCGCAGCGCAAGGGCCTTGAAGCGGACGGGATCGGCGTCAATGTGGGACTGCTGATTGGCCACGGCAGCGTGAGAGGCGCGGTGCTGGGCAATGCGATCCGTGAACCGGACGCGGCGGAGCTCGTGCTGATGGAAGGACTTGTGCGGCAAGCCGTGGCGGACGGAGCGCTCGGGCTGTCGAGCGGCCTGTTCTACGAGCCGGGCCGCAACGCCAAGCTCGAAGAAGTGATCGCGCTCGCCAAGGTGGCCGGCGGCGTGTACACCAGCCACATTCGAGACGAGGGCAACTACGCCACGGGCGTGGTGGCTTCGGTGCGCGAAGTGATTCGAGTGGCGGAGGAGGCCGGCGTGCGGGGGGTGGTCACGCACGTGAAGGCGCTGGGGCCCGATTCCTGGGGGCTGTCGAAGACGATCGTGGCCGACATCGAGGCGGCGCGCGCGCGCGGCGTGGAGGTGTTCGCCGATCAGTATCCCTACGAGGCGTCCTCCACCAGCCTGGGGGCCGCGGTGCTGCCGGGGCCGTCTGGGCCGGAGGCGATTCGTCCGCGCCTGGCGGAACCGCCGTCCGCGGATCAGCTGTTGAAGGAGGTCACCGAGAACATCCGGCGGCGTGGCGGCCCCGCGTCGATCGTGATTGCCTCCGGCCGCGGCGCCCCCGGCCTGGCGGGACGCAGCCTGCAGCAGATCGCGGAGGCCCGCGGCGTGTCGCCGGCCCAGGCCGCGGTGGACATCCTGCTGGGCGGCGGCGCATCGATTGTCTCGTTCAACATGTCCGAGGACGACATCCGGCTCCTCATGCGCCAGCCCTGGACGATGGCCTCGTCCGACGGAGAGCTGTCGCTGCCGGGACCGAGCCGGCCCCACCCGCGCGGGCACGGCGCCCTGGCGCGCAAGCTGGCGGTGTACGTGCGCGAACGGCAGGTGCAGACGCTCGAGGAGGCGGTGCGGGTGATGACCGCGATGCCGGCGCGCGTGTTCGGCCTGACCGATCGCGGCGACCTGCGCGTCGGCGCGCTGGCCGACGTGGTCATCTTCGATCCCGCCACCATCCAGGATCGCGCCACCTACGAGGATCCCTTCGCCCTCGCCACCGGCGTGCGGTGGGTACTGGTGAACGGCACGGTCGCGATTGACAATGGCGCACCCACGCGGGCGCTCGCGGGACGTGTATTAATGAGGCAGTGAGGGCACGGGTAGACGGAGGGCACGGGCTTTAGCCCGTGCCGTACGCCCCGGGCTGAAGCCCGGGGCCTCCGTACCTCATTTCCCAGTCCACCGTTGTAAGTAGCCTTTCATGCGGAGCTTCCGCATGGTGGACGCAGAGGTCATGTACCGAACCGTTCCGTAAACGGGCCGCTCGGGAAACCAGGGGCGGTCGTAGCGGCCGATCGTCCAGCAGTAGCCGGAGTACGAGTTGGGATTGCGGCCGTCGAGCGCGAAGCGGTTCATCACCTCGATCATGGTGTCGAGCGCCTCCTCGGGGGTGCGTGTCCACTCGAGGACCTTCTTGCCCCACAGCATGCGCAGGTAGTTGTGGCACGTGCCCGTGGCGACCAGTTCCCGTTGCGCGGCGTTCCAGACCGGGTCGTGCGTGAGGGCGCGTGAGAACTGCTCACGCGTGTAGAGAAACGGCCGCGGGTCCGCGGCGTGCGAGCCGAGCGTGGCGCGGGCCCATTCGGGCAGGGATGAGTACTGGTCGTAGTCATCCGGTCGCAGCGCGCACCTGTTGAATCCCAGTTCGCGCCACGTGATCAGTTGATCGAGGAACGCTTCGGCGTTGACTGACGCGCCCCACCAGCCCTCGCGCTGGCCTTTCTTGCCGGCGCCCAACTGGCGGCTGGTCCATCGCTCGGCCGTCACCACCGCTTCAAAGACCTCGTGTGGCGCGATGTGCCCAAAGTGCAGGTACGGCGAGAGGCCGCTCGTGCCGCTCGCATCGGGATGTGAGTGGTCCTCGACGTAGCGCGACAGTCGCTGCGTGACGAAGCGCGTCAGCGCGGCGCGCGCCGCAGCCGGGCCTCCGCGCACGCCGGCGGGCGGCACCGAGTGATCGATCGGTAACGCCGCCACGAACGCGGCGGGGCGCTTCAGTGTCGCCACCGCGGTGGCGGGCCAGCGGTCGGTGATCTCCTGGGGCAGCGCAGGGCCTGGCACGAGGCCGTCGAAGGCGAGTGCCGCGGGCCACGGCGCCAGGTGATCGCGCAGCGCGCCTTGCAGGTACGCGCGGAAGGAATGGGCCGTCAGGAAGACCCGGTCGGTGCCGTGCATGGGGAGGATGCCGTTGGAGTCCACGGCATCAAGGCGGGCGTCGATGCGGCGCCCCGCCGCCGTCACCATGTGCGGCAGAAAGAACGACGGGAAGTCGTCGGCGACCACCAGGCAGGCATCGGCCGAGAGCCGCGCGAGCAGTCCCTTGCCGGCGCCGCGCGAGGGCTCCACGTAGGGCAGGTAGGTCACCGGCGATCCGGCGAGCGCCTCGGCGTGATCGGCCATGCCGTCAAGGACGAAGGTGTGCAGCCGATCGCTGGCCCAACGATAGTCGCACCGCAGGGCTTCAAGGATGACCAGCGGTTTTCCCAGGGCACGCGCCTGGTCCACGGCGTGCTGCAGCGCGAAGTTGGCAGTCAGGCGCCTGTAGGCCGTCATCCAGTACAGCACGTACGCGTTGTCAGGCCTGATCGGGAGCGCGTTGACGCGGCGCACGCGGACGGATGGAACGGACATCGTGCAGCCAGTGTAGCCAAAGCAGTGCGGAGTGCGGAGTGCGGAGTGCGCGGTGCGGAGTGCGCGGTGCGGAGTGCGGTAGACTTCTCATCTTCAAGGGGAGTGTTCATGAGAGTGTCCATCCGTGTCGTCGGGGCGTTGGTCGTCGGGCTTGCCGTGTTCAGCGTCCAGTTCCAGGCGCAGGACCGGCTGGCGAAGATGCCGGGCGTGGAGCAGTTCCGGAAGATGCAGACCGCGCTTGCCGGCGGTGCATTTGTGTCTGCCGCAATCACGCCGATCTGGGCGCCCGACGCCAAGTCGTTCACCTACACGCATGCCGGCAGCCGCTTCACGTTTGACGTGACGACGATGGCCGCGGTGAACGAGGGGCCGGCGCCCGCGGGCGCGGCTGGCGGACGAGGCGGACGAGGCGGACGGGCGGGTGGGCCCCCGGCCGGTGGCCGCGGGGGTCGCGGCGCGGGAGTGCCGGGGCTGGGCGGATGTCCGCCGGCGCAAGTCGAGCGCGGACGGCAGGCGGCCTGCGTGGGCGCCCCGGACGGATCGAAGCGCGCGTTCCACAAGGACCGCAAC
>JANLHE010000146.1 GCA_024653875.1 Acidobacteriota bacterium | reverse complement strand
TGTTTGAGTTCGGGCCACTGACAGCCATTCCGCCGCATCGATGCGGCGGCCCCATTGAAGCCCGGACGACGCGACCAGACCTTCCCCGGCCTGTTCCATTCCGCCGCATCGATGCGGCGGCCCCATTGAAGCACCTGACGAGCCGCCTGCTCTAATCCCGACTCAGGCATCATTCCGCCGCATCGATGCGGCGGCCCCATTGAAGCACGATCACCAAAGACAGCCTCGCGCTTCCGGCAATTGCATTCCGCCGCATCGATGCGGCGGCCCCATTGAAGCAGACTCGCCGCCAGTGGCACCCCAGCGGCCAACTTTCATTCCGCGGCATCGATGCGGCGGCCCCATTGAAGCCCGTCTCGACCGCCGGGGGTGTGACCTCTCGCAAACCATTCCGCCGCATCGATGCGGCGGCCCCATTGAAGCGTGACCGGGCGCGGGGTCCATTTGGTCAACCGCTTGCATTCCGCCGCATCGATGCGGCGGCCCCATTGAAGCGTCAGCGCATCCAGTTCACCCATCGCCGCTTTCGCCCATTCCGCCGCATCGATGCGGCGGCCCCATTGAAGCGTGGACGGGTTGTTCGCGTCGGCGGCAATTGGGCGCATTCCGCCGCATCGATGCGGCGGCCCCATTGAAGCAAGACGACGACCACGGCCATCTACAGCATCCTCGGCCCATTCCGCCGCATCGATGCGGCGGCCCCATTGAAGCGAAGGAAGCGTATGAGAACTCGAATGAGTTCAAGAGCATTCCGCCGCATCGATGCGGCGGCCCCATTGAAGCCATCGAAGTGCCGAAGGCCCCGTTGCAGTCGGTGAGCATTCCGCCGCATCGATGCGGCGGCCCCATTGGAGCTTGCGGGCCGGAATCGACCTGATCTTCGTGATTCGCCGGTGATTCGGCGCGCCCGCGGCGGCGGGTCCTTACGGGTTGACCCGTGCCGGTAAGTAACAGATAATCCAGTGCTTAGCGCCGTTCTTGCGGCGCCGACGCCATGACCAAGTCCGAACTCGTCGAAGAAGTGTCCCGGGTCTCGGACCTCACGAAGAAGCACTCTGAGGTCATCGTGGACAGCGTCTTCCAGACCATCATCGACGCCCTCCACCGCGGGGAGAAGATCGAGCTGCGCGGGTTTGGCAGCTTCCGGCTGCGCCAGCGCGAGCCGCGCAAGGGCCGGAATCCCAAGACCGGCGACAGAGTGGATGTGCCGCCCAAGAAGGTGCCCTATTTCAAGCCGGGCAAAGAGCTGAAGGACCTCATCAATCAGTCCGCGGTGCCTGAAGACGAGGACCGGGGCGCGTAGCGCCGTGCCATGGAACGGCTGTGGACGCCGTGGAGGCTCGCGTACGTGACCGCGGCCAGCACCGGCACGCCTGGGTGCGTCTTCTGTGACGCGGTGGGGGAGGGGGCGGACGGGTCCCTCGTCGTTCACCGGGGCGCGACCTGCTTTGTCATCCTCAACCTGTATCCCTACAACAACGGCCACCTGATGGTGGTGCCCTACCGCCACGTCGGGCGTCTGGCCCTGCTGACGCCGGCCGAACAGGCCGAACTCATGCAGCTGACGCGCGCGGTCGAAATGGCGTTGCAGGAACTGTACGCGCCCCACGGGTTCAACATGGGACTGAATCTGGGCAAACCCGCGGGCGCCGGCGTGCTCGACCACCTGCACATGCACGTGGTGCCGCGCTGGAATGGCGACACCAACTTCATGACGGTGGTGGGCGAGACGCGCGTGTTGCCGGAAGACCTCGCGCGCACGGGCGACCGTCTCCGGCCGCTGCTGGCGCGCCTCCTGACATAGGATTGAACGCATGGAGTTTTCGCGCAGCGCTGAGCATGAAGCGTTTCTGGAACGAGTCCGGGTATTCGCCCGGGAGCGAGTGGCGCCACGCGCCGCCGGGATTGACTCGACCGGCGCCTTCCCCAGCGATCTGGTGCGTGAGGCCGCCGCGCTGGGACTCACCGGCATGGCGTTGCCGGCGGCCGTTGGCGGCGCGGGACACAGCTACGCCACCTACGCGGCCGCCCTGGAGATCGTCTCGTCAGCCAGCGCCACGCTCGCCGTCATTCTTTCCGTCAACAATTCGCTGGTGGCCGAGCCGCTGTTCGAGTTCGGCACCGACCTGCAGAAAGACACCTGGCTGCGGCGGCTGGCCACGGGCGAGGCCCTCGGGTCGTTTGCGCTCTCGGAAGCGCAGGCCGGATCGGACGCCGGGAACCAGCAGACCGCGGCGCGCCTTGACGATCAGGGCTATGTCCTCTCGGGCCGCAAGGTCTGGGTGGCCAATGCGGAAGTGGCCGACGTCGTCATTGTGTTTGCGGTGACCCAGCCCGGCGCGCGCGGCCGCGGCATCAGCGCGTTTCTCGTGCCGCTGGATCGGCCGGGCATCACGCGCGTGGCGTCGCCCGATTCCCTCGGCGTGCGCGGCCTCGGCTGCATGGACCTGCAGTTCGACGAGGTGCGGGTGGATGCCGACGCGCTTCTGGGCGAGTCCGGCCATGGATTCCGCATCGCGATGCGCGCGCTCGAGGGCGGCCGCGTGGCGATTGCGGCGCAGGCCCTGGGCGTGGGGCAGGCCGCGCTGGACGAAGCGATCGCGTACGCCAGGACGCGCGAGGCGTTCGGCCAGCCCATCGGCAACTTCCAGGCGATTCAGTTTCAGCTGGCGGATCTGGCGACCGACCTCGAGGCCGCGCGCATGTTGACCTGGAAGGCCGCCGATACCCGCGACCGCGCGCCGCGTGCCACGGCGGAAGCCGCGATGGCCAAGCTGCAGGCGTCAGAAGCCGCGCACCGGGCCGCCGACCGCGCCATGCAGATCCTGGCGTCGGAAGGGTACCGCCGCGGGTCCACGATTGAGCGCTTGTTTCGCGATGTCCGCGCCGCCGAGATCTATCAAGGCACGTCCGAAGTCCAGCGCATGATCATCGCGGAGCACATTCTCGGGTGAACGTGGAGGCCCCGGGCTTCAGCCCGGGGCGGTGGCACGGGCTAAAGCCCGTGCCCTCCATGCGCACTGAGCACTAACTGAGAATATGTTTCGCGATCGTCTGCAACTGCAGATTCGACGTGCCTTCGTAGATCTGGCCGATCTTGGCGTCCCGATACAGCTTTTCCACCGGGTAGTCCTTCACGAACCCGTACCCGCCGTAGAGATTGATCGCCAGCGACGCCGTGCGCTCGGCGGCTTCCGACGCGAACAGTTTGCACATCGCGGCCTCGGTCAGAAACGGCCGGCCGGCATCGCGCAGCCGCGCGGCGTTGTAGACCGACAGCCGGGCCAGCTCGACGTCCATCGCGGCCCGCGCGAGCTGGAACTGCACGCCCTGGTAATCGGCGATGGCCTTGCCGAACTGCTTGCGTTCCTTGGTGTAGCGGATGGTATGGTCGAGCGCGCCCTGCGCCAGCCCCAGCATCTGGGCGCCGATGCCGATCCGGCCCTCGTTGAGCGTCTCGATCGCCACCTTGTAGCCCTTGCCGACCTCGCCCAGAATGCTGTCGGCGCCCACCCGGCAATCTTCGAAGATCAACTCACACGTGCTGGACGCGCGAATGCCGAGTTTGTCTTCCTTCTTGCCCACGGTGAAGCCGGGCGTGCCGCGCTCCACGATGAAGGCCGTGATGCCCCTGTAGCCCGCCTCGGGGTTGATCGTGGCGAACACGATGAAGATGTTGGCCTCGTTGCCGTTGGTGATCCACAGCTTGCGGCCGTTGATCACGTACCCGTCACCATCCGGCTTCGCGCGGGTCTGCAGCGCGAAGGCGTCGCTGCCCGAACCGGCCTCAGACAAGGCGTAGGCGCCGATGGTCGACGACGCCAGGCGGGGGAGCAGGCGGGCCTGCAGCGCGGGGGAGCCCCAGCGCAGAATCGCGTTGATGACCAGCGTGTTCTGCACGTCCACCATCACGCCCACCGACGGATCCACCCGTGACAGTTCCTCGACCACCAGCACGGAGTGGAAAAACGTCCCGCCCGATCCGCCGTGCGCCTCGGGAATCTCCACGCCCATCACGCCGAGTGTGAACAGCTCGTCGATGAGCGCGGGCTCGAACTTCGCGTGTTCGTCCATCTCGCGCACCAGCGGGCGCACCTGCGCCTCCGCGAACTCGCGCACGCTCTGCCTCAGGAGGGTTTCGTCTTCGGAGAGGGTCGTCAGGGGTGTCATCGCCCGTCATTTTATCATCGCGCCCGGTGCTATGATGGCGACATCCGCCCCATGACCCCACGATTCCTGTTGCTTGGCGTCTGCCTGATCGGCCTCGCGGGCGCGGCGCGCCAGAACCCTCCGGCGCAGACCCCGCAGACCCCGCAGAAGCCGGTCTTCATCACCCGCATCGACACCGTGAGCGTGGACGTCATCGTCACGGATCGGCAGGGGCGCCCGGTGACCGATCTGACGCCGGCGGATTTCGAGATTCGTGAAAACAAGAAGCCGCAGGTCATCGACTCGTTCAAGCTGATTCAAATCGACGACACCGACGACGTCGATCCGGCCAAGAACCGGGAGATCCGGTCGCTGGAGGATCAGGCGCGCGAGGCCGCCCGCGACGACGTGCGCGTGATCGTGATCTTTCTTGACGATTACCACACGCGCCTGGGCAACTCGATGGCCATCCGCGGGAAGCTCGCGCAGTTTGTCCGCGACCTGAATCCGCGCGACCTCGTGGCGATCATGACGCCCCTGCTGCCCACCTCGGCGGTGACCTTCTCGCGCAACCACGACGCGACGGCGCGCCAGATCCTGGCGTTCACGGGGCGCAAGTTCGACTACACGCCGAAGCACCCGGTGGAAGAGATCTACATGTACATGCAGCCGGAGCAGATCGAGGCGCTCCGCAACCAGATCGTCACCACCGCGCTTGAAGGGCTGTCGGTGTACCTCGGGACGCTGCGCGAGGGCCGCAAGACCATCGTGTATGTCAGCGAAGGCCTCCTGAGCAGCGTTCCGCCCGGGGCGCGCACCACGGGCCTGGTGGGCGTGGGGACCCCCACCAATCAGCCGCCGACGGGCATCGTCGGACAGATGCAGGCCGAACGCGCGCTGCAGTCGCAGCAGACTATGATGCTGGACTACCTGCGCAACATCTTCAGGGCGGCCAATCGCAGCAACACGTCCATCTACACGCTGGACCCGCGCGGGCTGGCCGCCTCGGAGTTCGACATCTCGGACAAGGTCAGCATGGCCGACGACCGGCAGGCGCTGAACGAATCCCTGGATGTGCTGCGTATCCTGGCCGAGAACACGGACGGCCGCGCGGTGGTCAACAGCAACAACCCGCTGCCGGCGCTGCAGCAGATGTTGCGCGACAGCAGCGCGTACTACCTGCTGGGATACACGTCGACGGAAGCGCCGCGCGACGGCAAGTTCCACGAAATCAAGGTCTCGGTGAAGCGCCGGGATGTGGAGGTGCGCGCGCGCAACGGGTACTGGGCCTACAGCGACGAAGACGTCGCGCGGGCGGCCGCGCCGGGGTTTACCCGGCCCCCCGAAGTGGAGAAGGCGTTTGACGCGATCGCCGAACCGGCCGCCGGCCGCGTGATTCGCAGTTGGCTCGCCGCCGGGCGTCGTGAGGACGGGCGCACGGACGTGACGGTGGTGTGGGAGGCGCTGCGCCCGTCAGGGCCGGACGCGCCCGCGCGCGTCATGCTGACGGCCAGCACGGCGGCCGGGGACCTGGTGCACCGCGGACGGATCACGCGCGCCGCCGATCCCACCGGGCGCGTGGCCGGCCAGGTGACGTTTGCCGCGCCGCCCGGGCCGCTGGTGCTGCGCCTGGCGGCCGAGACCGGTGACGGTGACACGCTCGACACCGACGCGCGCGAGTGGGTGGTGCCGGACTTCACGGGGACCGCGCCAACCGTCAGCACGCCGCGCCTGTATCGCGGACGCACGGCGCGCGACATCCAGACGATCAAGGCCGCCACCGCGCTCGTGCCCGTCACCAGCCGGACCTTCTCGCGGGTCGAGCGGCTGCTGGTGCGGTTCGAGGTCAACGGTGCGGGCGCGGTCGCGCCGCGCTTGCGCATGCTCAATCGCAATGGGGACGTCATGTCCGAGTGGACCGTCACCGCGCGTCCGGACGGCGGCAGCGAAGCGGAAGTGCCCCTCGGCGGCGTGCCGCCCGGGGACTATCTGCTGGAAGTATCCGCCTCACGCGAAGCCGATGCTCCGACCACGCTCGTTGCCTTCCGCGTCACCGGCTGAATCGCGCCGCGTCTCGTGATAGTCTCCTGCGCACGATGGCCAAGCTTGAGTCGTTTTCGTCGCGCTGGGGGATTATTCTCGCCGGTTTGGGCATGGCGGTGGGGACCGGCAACATGTGGCGGTTTCCGCGAATCGCCGCGGAAAACGGCGGCGCGGCGTTCCTGATTCCCTGGTTCCTGTTCCTCTTCATCTGGTCCATTCCGCTGCTGATTGCGGAGTTCGCGATCGGCCGTGGCACCCGCCGTGGCGCGGTGGGTGCGTTTGCCGCGCTGACCAATGGGAAGTTCGCATGGATGGGCGGCTTCGTGGCGGTCGTGACCATCATGATCCTGTTTTATTACTCGGTGGTGACCGGCTGGACGCTGCGGTACCTGGTGGCGGCCACCATGGGCGAGTTCCAGTCAGGAGATCCCAAGCAGTACTGGGACGCGGCGGCGTCCGGGTGGCAGGCGGGGGGGTATCACGTGGCGTCGGCGCTCATCGGCGCGTGGATCATTCAACGCGGCGTGGTGAAGGGCATCGAAGCCGCGAACAGGATCCTCGTGCCCGCGCTGTTTGTGCTGCTCGTTGTCTCGGCCGTGCGCGCGGTGACATTGCCCGGAGCGGATCGCGGCCTGGAGTTCCTCTTTAATCCGGACATCGCCGCGCTGGCCAACTACAAGACGTGGCTCGAGGCACTGACGCAGTCCGCCTGGTCCACCGGCGCCGGCTGGGGACTGATCCTGACGTTCGGGATCTACCTCAAGAAGCGGGAGGACATCGTCCTTAACTCCGCGACGATCGGCTTTGGCGACAACTCGGCATCGCTGCTGGCCGGCCTTGCGATGTTGCCGGTGGTCTTCGCCATTCTGTCCCTGGACGATGCGCACGCCGCCCTGCAGTCGGGGAATGAAGGCCTGATGTTCATCTGGGTGCCGCAGTTGTTCGAGCGGATGGCCGGGGGCGGCGTGATGTTGCCGCTGTTCTTCCTGGCGCTGGCCTGCGCGGCCCTCTCTTCGCTTATCGCCATGATCGAGCTGGCGGCCAGGATCCTGATGGACAGTGGCATGGCCCGCAAGAAGGCGGTGCGCATCGTGACCGCGGCCATCATCGTGCTGGGCATGCCGTCCGCGCTCAATCTGACCATCTTCAAGAACCAGGACTGGGTGTGGGGCGTGGGCCTGATGATCAGCGGCCTGTTCATCTCCCTGGTGGTGACCATGTACGGGTCGCGCAAGTTTCGCGAGGAGTTCATCAACGTGACGCCCGGTGGGGTGCGCGTCGGAGGCCTGTTCGAGTTCGTGCTGAAGTACGTGATCCCCGCACAGTTCGTCGTGATGTTCGGCTGGTGGATGTATACGGCCGCCACCGTCTACGATGCGGCCGGCTGGTGGAATCCGGATCCGATCAATCACACCTTCAGCGTGGGCACGTGCGTGGCCCAGTGGAGCGTGGCCTTGCTGTTGTTGATCTTCTATAACCGGCGCATGGCCGACGCCAGTACCCGCACACCGATTGAGGCGGCTGACGAGGAGGTGGACTCGTGAACGCCCGCACCTGGATCATGATGACGCTGTTGCTGGGATTGAACTGGGGGGGCTTTGCCTTCCTCCTGTGGTACAGCACACGCCGCGCTAAGCGCTAATTACGCATACATCCCGCGCAACCGCGTGACCGTCGCCACCTTGTTGATGGCGACGACATACGCGGCCGTGCGCATATCGATGTTGAATTTCTTCGCGGTGGCGAGGACGTTGTCGAACGCCTCCACCATCTTGCGCTCGAGGCGCTCGTTGACCTCGTGCTCCTCCCAGAAATACCCGTGACGGTCCTGCACCCACTCGAAGTAGGAGGTGGTGACGCCGCCGCCGTTCGCGAGGATGTCCGGCACGACAAAGACGCCGCGCTTGTACAGCGCCTGATGGGCTTCGGGCGTCGTCGGGCCGTTCGCGCCCTCCACGATGAGCCTGGCCTTGATCAGGTGATGATTCTGCGCGGTGACCTGATTTTCGAGGGCGGCGGGAATCAGGATGTCCACCGGCTGCTCGAAGATCTTCGCCGGGTCGAGCGCGTCGCCGCCGGGGAATCCCGCCACGGTCTTGTGTTGTTCCGTCCAGGTGATGAGCGCCGGGACGTCGAGGCCCTTGCTGTTCTGGACGCCGCCCTTCCAGTCCGCGACCGCGACGATCGTCGCGCCAATTTTCGCGAGCAAATCCGCCGACACGGAGCCGACGTTGCCGAAGCCCTGCACGGCGACCGTGGCGCCCTTGATGTCGAACCCGAGGTGCTTGGCGGATTCCCGGGTCACGATCATGACCCCGCGCCCGGTGGCTTCCCGCCGGCCGAGCGAGCCGCCCATCTCCACCGGCTTGCCGGTGACGACGCCGGTGGTGGTCACGCCCACGTGCATGCTGTACGTGTCCATGATCCACGCCATCGTCTGCGAGTTGGTGTTGACGTCGGGCGCCGGCACGTCCTTGTCGGGGCCAATCAGGTCGGCGATTTCACCGATGTAACGGCGGGTGAGCGCTTCCAGCTCACGGGGCGACATCCTGGTGGGGTCGCAGATGATGCCGCCCTTGCCGCCGCCGAACGGGATGCCGGCGACCGCGCACTTCCACGTCATCCAGGCCGCCAGGGCCTTGACTTCGTTGATGTTGACGTCCGGGTGGTACCGGATGCCGCCCTTGGCGGGTCCGAGGGTGATGTTGTATTGGACGCGGTAGCCGGTGAAGACCTCGACCTGACCGTTATCCATCACGACGGGGCAGGAAACGATGACCTGGCGCTTGGGGTGGGTGAGCACCTTCCACATACCGGGATCGAGATTGAGGAGTTTGGCTGCCCCGCTGAATTCCTCGAGCATTGCGTCGAAGGGATTGTTTTCTGACGACATCTGTATGGCTCCGCGAAAAAAATGCCACTACGGGCCCCGCCGTCAGTGGCCTAACCTTCGGAGATTACCGAGTGCCGTGAATGAAGTCAACGCGCCGGAATGCCGACCGGCGAGAGCCGCCTTCGCAGGGGCCGGATAAGTTGTTGTCGCATATATAATTGGGGGCCATGAAACCCGCAGCGACGGATACCCCGGCCGATACCGCCACAGCCAAGTGGGAGCGGGACGTGCTGGAGCCGGCCCTTCGCAAGTCTCCCGAGCGCCCCGGGCCGTTCACCACGATTTCCGGGCGGCCCATCGATCGGCTGTACACCGCGGAGGACGTGCGGGACTTCGAGGTGACGCGCGACGCGCCCGCCCCGGGGGAATTTCCGTACACGCGCGGCATCCATCCGACCGGCTACCGCGGCAAGTTGTGGACGATGCGGCAGTTCGCGGGGTTCGGCACGCCCGAGGAAACCAACGGGCGCTACAAGCAGCTGCTCGGCGCCGGCGGGACCGGGCTCAGCGTGGCGTTCGATCTGCCGACGCTGATGGGGAGGGACCCCGATCATCCGCTGTCGCTCGGCGAGGTGGGCAAGTGCGGCGTGTCCGTCATGTCGCTGGCCGACATGGAGCGCCTGTTTGACGGGATCACGCTGGCCGACATCACGACGTCGATGACGATCAACTCGCCGGCGCCGATGATCTTCGCGATGTACCTCGTGGTGGCCGAACAGCAGGGCGCGGACTGGAAGACGTTGTCGGGCACCATTCAGAACGACATCCTGAAAGAGTTCATCGCGCAGAAGGAATACATCTTCCCGCCGCGGCCCTCCATGCGGCTCATCACGGACATCTTCGAGTTCTGCGCGAAGGACGTCCCGAAGTGGAACACGATTTCGGTCAGCGGGTATCACATCCGCGAAGCGGGCGCGACGGCGCTTCAGGAGCTCGCGTTCACACTGCGCGATGGCATCGAGTACGTCCAGTGGGGCATTGACGCCGGCCTGGATGTGGACGACTTCGTGCCGCGCATCTCGTTCTTCTTCAACGCGCACTCGGACTTCTTCGAGGAGATCGCCAAGTACCGCGCGGCGCGCAAGATCTGGGCGACGGTGATGCGGGACCGGTTCGGCGCGAAGGACGAGCGGTCGCTGAAGCTCCGGTTCCACAGCCAGACGGCCGGCGTGTCGCTGACCGCGCAGCAGCCCTACAACAACGTCGTGCGCACGGCCCTGCAGGCGTTGTCGGCCGTGCTGGGCGGCACCAACTCGCTGCACACCAACTCGCTGGATGAAGCCCTGGCGCTGCCGACGGCCGAGGCGGCGACGCTGGCCCTGCGCACGCAGCAGGTGATTGCCCATGAAAGCGGCGTGACCAACGTGGTGGATCCGCTGGGCGGCTCGTACTTCATCGAGCGGCTGACCCTCGACATGGAAGAGGGCGTGTACAAGTACTTCGACGCGATCGACCGCATGGGCGGGATGGTGGCGGCCGTGGAAGCCGGGTTCCCGCAGCGGGAGATCGCCGAGTCCTCGTATCGCTTCCAGCAGTCGGTGGAACGGAAGGACAAGATCATCGTCGGCGTGAACGGGTATGTCGATGCCGACGAGCCGCCGTTCCCGATCCTGTACATTGACGATCAGACGTCCGACATGCAGCTGATCCGGCTCGCGGAGTTGAAGCGCACGCGCGATAACGCCCGCGTCGCCACGACACTGGACGCGTTGAAAGGCGCGGCGCGCGGCGCCGGCAACACCATGTATCCCTTGCTCGACTGCGTGCGCGCCTATGCCACCGTCGGCGAGATGTGTGACGCGCTCCGCGAGGTGTGGGGCGAATACGAAGAGGTCCCGTCGATCTAATGCGAACCATCCGTGTCGTTATCGCCAAGCCCGGACTCGACGGCCACGATCGTGGCGCCAAGGTCATCGCGCGCGCGCTGCGCGATGCCGGAATGGAAGTGATTTACACCGGGCTGCGGCAGACCCCCGAGATGATCGTGGCCGCGGCTTTGCAGGAGGATGCCGATGTGATTGGATTGTCCATCCTGAGCGGCGCCCACATGCATATCTGCCCGAAGGTGATGTCGCTGCTGAAGGAGAAAGGGCTGGACCACGTGAAGGTGGTGGTCGGCGGCATCATTCCCGACGTGGACCGCCCGAAGCTGCAGGCGATGGGCATTGCCGGCATCTTCCTGCCGGGCAGCCCCATGCAGAATATTGTCGATTTCATTACCGAACAGGTGCCCCCGCGCGCTGAGGTTGTGTGAACACGATGCCGACCCTTCTGCTTGCCGACGACAGCGTCACGATTCAACGCGTGATTGAGTTGACGTTTGCCGAGCAGGGCATGCGCGTCGTCTCGGTCGGCGACGGGGAGTCGGCCATCGCCCGGATGACCGCCGAGCGCCCGGACATCGTGCTGGCTGACGTGGGAATGCGGCGTGTGGACGGCTACCAGGTGGCCGCGCACATGAAAGGGACTCCGGCGCTGGCCCAGGTGCCGGTGCTGCTGCTGACCGGTGCGTTCGAACCAATCGACGAGGAACGCGCCAGGCGCGCCGGGTGCGACGGCGTGCTGGTGAAGCCGTTCGAGCCGCGGCAGCTGCTGGCGCAGGTGCGCGCGTTGTTGTCCGGACAGCGCCCGGCCGATCTGTGGCCGGCCGACATGCCTCGCGTGGACACGCGACCCGCGCGGACCGGGCCGGCGAAAGCCGCGCCGCCGCCGGCGGCCCCGGCCGATGGGTCGCACTTGCTGCCGCCGCGCGCGCAGCCCCTGGAACTGTCGCCGCCCCGATCGGCCCCTGCGTTTGACACCATGCCGGAGCCGGGACCGGTCTCGTCCGCTCCGCCGGCGGAAGCCGCGTTCGAACTCGGCCTTGACGATTTGGATCTCGCGTTTTCACGGCTGGATCCCGTGGCGGCCCCGGGCAAACTCGACGCGGAGACGGTGTCGGACTTTCAGCGTGACATCCACGAATTGCGGAGCGCGGCCCCCGAGGAGCCCCGCGAGCGGGCGGCGAGCGCGCCGTCACACTTCGCGGAAGACATGGACTGGGACCTGCCCGCGCGCGCGCCGGAGCCGGAGCCCGTTTCGCTCGTCGAGGCGCCTCCACCGCCACCACTCGAGCCGTTGGAGGCGTTCATTCCGGCGCCGTCGCCAGCGCCGGCGCCGCCGCCTTCGGTGCCTGAGCCAAAACCCGAGCCCGTGCCTGTCGTGTTCGTGCCGCCCCCGGCGCCTGCGCCTGTGCCGCCCACTCCGCCGCCACCGCCGGCGCCGCAACAGCCTCCGCCTTCACTGGCGTCGGCATTTTCCGCGCTGCTGGCCGCCGAGCAGACACAACCGCAGCTGCGGCCGTCAGCCGCGGGAAGCCCCGCGCTCTCGGACGCCGCGGTGGAAGAAGTGGTCAAGCGCGTGGTCACGCGCATGACCGATGAAGTGGTCCGCAAGGTGGTCCTCGAAACGGCTGAACGTCTCATCCGCGAGGAAATCGAACGGATCAAGACATAAGCGCCTCGTTCGCGAAGCCGCCCGATACATCGAATGGTTCCTGAAAAACCCGCTCTGGAAGGTCTGGAAGACAAATGGCGCGCGCGCTGGGAGGCCGACGCCTCGTATGCGTTTGACCGCAATGCCCCGCGTGACGCGGTGTTTGCGATCGACACGCCGCCGCCCACGGTCAGCGGCTCGCTGCATGTGGGCCATGTGTTTTCGTACACGCACACCGATGTCATCGCGCGCTATCAGCGGATGCGCGGCAAGGCCGTCCTGTACCCGATGGGCTGGGACGACAACGGCTTGCCCACCGAACGCCGCGTGCAGAATTACCACGGCGTGCGGTGCGATCCGTCCCTGCCGTACGACCCGGCGTTCGTGCCGCCGGCCACGCCCGGCAAACATCCCATCTCCGTCTCGCGCCCGAATTTCGTCGAGCTGTGCGCGCGCCTGACGGCTGAAGACGAAGTCGTGTTCGAGCGGCTGTGGCGGTACCTCGGCCTGTCGGTGGACTGGTCCATGACCTACGCCACGATCGGCAAGGACGCGCAGCGCGTCTCGCAGCTGGCGTTCCTGCGGCTGCTGCAGCACGGCCGGGCCTACCAGCTGGAGGCGCCCACGCTGTGGGACGTGGACTTCCGCACCGCCGTCGCGCAGGCCGAACTGGAAGATCGCGAAATGCCCGGCGCCTACCACCGCGTCCGCTTCGCGCGCCCGGATGGCGGCTTCATCGAGATCGACACGACGCGCCCCGAGCTGCTGCCCGCGTGTGTCGCGCTGGTCGCGCATCCCGACGACCCCAGGTATCAGCCGCTGTTTGGGACCGAGGTCACCACGCCGCTCTTCAACGTGGCGGTGCCCGTGAAGGCGCATCCGCTGGCCGACCCTGACAAGGGCAGCGGCGTGGCGATGATCTGCACGTTCGGCGATATCACCGACGTCACCTGGTGGCGCGAACTGAGCCTGCCTGTGCGCGCCGTGATCCAGACCAACGGTGCGCTCCGTCCCGTGACCTGGGGGAGCGAGGGATGGGAGAGCCGCGACGCGGCGGGCGCGCAGGCCCACTACGATCAACTCGCCAATCTCCCGGCCGTCAAGGCCCGCGCGCGCATCGTCGAACTCCTGCGCGAGAGCGGTGACCTGCTCGGCGAGCCGCGGCCGATCACCCATCACGTCAAGTTTTTCGAGAAGGGTGATCGTCCCCTCGAGATCGTGACCTCCCGGCAGTGGTTCATCCAGACCATGAACGAACGGGACGCGCTGCTCGCACGCGGCCGCGCGCTGCAGTGGCACCCCGAGTACATGCGCTCGCGGTTCGAAAACTGGGTGAACGGCCTGAATGGTGACTGGTGCGTCAGCCGGCAGCGGTTCTTCGGCGTGCCGTTTCCGGTCTGGTACCGCGTGCGCGAGGACGGCACGACCGATCTCAACGCGCGGCTCGTGCCCGACGAGGCGCAGCTGCCGGTCGACCCTTCGACCGATGTGCCGGCCGGGTTCACCGCGGATCAGCGCGGCACGCCGGGAGGGTTCGCCGGCGATCCCGACGTCATGGACACCTGGGCCACGTCGTCACTGACGCCGTTCATCGTGTGCGGGTGGGAGCGGGATCCGGCGCTGTTCGCGCAGACGTTCCCGATGCAGCTGCGGCCGCAGGCGCACGACATCATCCGCACGTGGTTGTTCTCCACGGTGCTGCGATCGCACCTGGAGATGGACGCGCTGCCGTGGGCGCACGCGGCGATTTCCGGATGGGTGCTGGATCCGGATCGCAAGAAGATGTCGAAGTCCAAGGGCAACGTCGTGACGCCACAGGGGTTGCTGGACGAACACGGGTCCGATGCGGTCCGGTACTGGGCGGCCAAAGGCGGCCCCGGCGTGGACACCGCGTTCGAGCCGGGCCAGATGAAGGTGGGCCGCCGGCTGGCCATCAAGCTGCTCAACGCGTCGAAGTTCGTGCTGGGGCGCACGAGCCCGATCGGACCGGTCACCGAGCCGGTCGATCGCGGGATGCTGGCGGACCTCGACGCGCTGGTGCTCAAGGTGACCCGCGCGCTCGACGACTATGACTACGCGAGCGCGTTGCGCGACGTCGAGGCGTTCTTCTGGACCTTCTGCGACTACTACATCGAACTGGTGAAGCGGCGGCGGCAGGGCGACGACACGGCCGCGCAGTCGGCGGTGGCCGCGGCGCAGACCGCGTTGTCGGTGCTGCTGCGGTTGTTTGCGCCGTTCATGCCGTTCGTGACCGAGGAAGTGTGGTCGTGGTGGCAGCCGGGCTCGGTGCATCGCGCGGAGTGGCCGGTCGCGGCGACGGACGCGGGGACGGGTGGCGCGGCCGGCGACCAGGCCGCCTTCGCGCAGGCGTGCGCGATCACGACGCGCATCCGCGAGGAACGATCCGCGCTCAAGCTCGGGTTCGGCGTGCCCATGCATGCCGCGATCCGCCTGCAGCCGGCCCACGAAGCCCAGTGGACGCGCGTGCGGGGCGACGTGCTGGGCGGCAACAACGTGGTGGGCGCGGACGTCGCGTTCGACGTCGCCGCCGATGCGCCGGCGGATGCCGCCATCGTCGTGCGTCTTACGCCCGTGACGCCACCGGACGCCTGAAGTGGTCGGCGATCCTCTTCCCGCGGACCTGGCCGGCGCGGTGGCGCGGGCCGGCTTTCCGCCGATCGTCTACTTCAACGAGGTTGACTCGACGAACGACGCGGCGCTGTCGCTGGCCGCGGACGGCGCGCCGGAGTTCACGGCCGTGCTGGCGGATCTGCAGCGCGCGGGCCGCGGGCGCCGGGGACGCCCGTGGTACTCGCCGCCCGGCGCCGGCATGTACCTGTCGGCCGTGGTGCGAGCCCAGGGGCTCGACATGCGGGTGCCGCTGGTCACGCTGGCCGCGGGCGTGGCGGTGGCCGAGGCGGTGTTGGAGCTCAGCGGGCTGCCCGTCGAATTGAAGTGGCCGAATGACGTGGTGATCGGACGTCCGTGGCGGAAAGTGGCGGGCATCCTCTGCGAGGCCACGGCCCTGGGCACCGCGCAGGGCGCCGTGGTGGTCGGCATGGGCGTGAACCTGCTGAGAGCCGCGTATCCGCCTGAAGTCGCGGACCGCGCGACGTCGCTTGATGCCGAGTGCGATCGCGCGGTCGTCCTCGCGGATCTGGTGGTGGCCTGCCTGCAGCGGCTGCGGGACGGCGTGGCGCTCCTGCGGGCGGATCGCGCGGGGGAGGTGCTGGATCGCTGGCGCGCGCGTGGTCGCGCGGGTCTGGACGCGGCACCGGTGCGGTGGCACGATGACCGCGGATTGTGCCGGGGGATCGCATACGGCCTGGCCGATGATGGCGCGTTGCTCGTGCGGTACGACGGGCAGCAGGAGCGCCTGATTGCCGGCGATGTGGTGTGGGAGATGTTGTCTCGTGTCTGACGTGGCGGACTACTGCCGGCAGGTGGAAGCCCACCTGACGCGCATCAACGGCGGCCACCTCGTGCGCGTCGTCGGGCCGGGGTTCGCGCTGGTGAAGCAGTGGGCCGACGACGGTGTGCCGCTGTCGGTGGTGTTCAAGGGCATCGAGCAGAAGGCCGAGCGCCACACGCAGGGCGCGTCACGCCGGCCGCTGCGCATTGAGTTCTGCGAGGCCGACGTGCGCGAGCTGTTCGAGGCCTGGCGCCGGGCGACCGGCATCTCCGCCGCCTCCAATCCCGGGGACTCCGCCGGGACCTCCAGACGCGCGTCTCCATCCAAGGCCATCGACAGGGCCATCGAACGTCTCGGACGACTGGCCGGACGCCTGGAACTTCCGGATGAACTTCGCGACGCCGTGAGCCACGCCATCGAGACGTTGTCCTCGGTGCGCGAGGGCCTGGCGCACACGCGCGGGATCGCGCGCGATCCGTGGCTGGCGCAACTGGCGCCCATTGATCAGGACCTGATGGCGCAGGCGCGCCGTGTGGCGGACGCCGCGGTGGTGCGCGGGTTGACCGAGCAGGCCGAGCGCGAGCTGGCGCCGTATCGTGACCGGCTCGCGCCCGAGGCGTGGCAGCGCGCCGTGACGGTCACGGTGGATCGCGGCGTCAGGGCCCATTTTGGATTGCCGACACTGGAGTTGTGATGGCCGCAGGACGCCCTGACGCCCGCCTCGTGGAATTGACGGTTGAGCGCCCCGTGGCCGGTGGCCGCATGCTGGCGCGGCTGGACGGGCGCGTGGTGTTTGTCGCCGGTGCCGTGCCGGGGGAGCGTGTCCGTGCCGTCATCACGCGTCGCAGCGGACAGGTGGCGTTTGCCGACACCAGGGAAGTGCTCGAGGCCAGTCCGGATCGCCGCGAGCCCTCCACGGATCCTCGATGCGGTGGCGCCTTGTACGCGCACATTCAGTACGATCGCCAGCTCGCGTTGAAGGCGGAGGTGGTGGCGGACGCGTTCCGGCGCATCGCCAAGCGGCCGCTGGACGGGCCGGTGGACGTGATGCCGTCGCCGGAAGCGGGATACCGCGTGCGCGCCCGCCTGCATGTGCAGGGCACCCGCGCGGGATTCCTGCTCGAAGGGTCCCACGTGCTGTGTGATGCCGAGGCCACGCATCAACTCGGTCCCGGTGCGTTTGAAGCGGTCGGCCGCCTGCGTGAATCGCTTGGCGAGGCCTTCGGCCTCTGCACGTCGGTGGTCGTCTCCGAGAATCTCGCGGGCCGCGATCGCGTGGCCCTGTGCGAACTCCGTCCCGAGGCGGACCCCTCGAAGTTCTCCGGCCTGCCCCTGACCGAGGGGCTGACCGGCGTGTCGGTGCTCGCGCGCCGCGGCATGTTCACCTGCGCCGGGCAGGACCGCATCGTTGATGACGTGCGCGCGCTGCTGGGCACCGAAGGGACGCTCCAGTGGACACGCCAGGCGGCGTCGTTTTTTCAGGGGAACCGGTTCCTGGTGGGCGCCCTGTTGCAGCAGGTGCTGGACGCGGGCGTGGGCGACCGGTTCGCGGATCTGTACGCGGGGATTGGATTGTTCGCGGTGGCGCTCGCGGATCGAGGGGCCGCGGGCCTGGCGGTCGAAGGCGACGCGGCCAGCGGCCAGGACCTGGCCGGCAACGCCGAACAGGCCGCGGGCCGGCTCTCGGTGCATTTGGGCCCGGTCGAGGAGGTCGTGGCCACCGTGCCTGACCGCGTGCCCGACGTGGTCGTGGTCGACCCGCCGCGCACCGGACTCTCGTCCAAGGTGGTGGACGGGTTGATGGCGTGGCGGGCGCCGCGCATTGTCTACGTGTCGTGCGACGCGCCCACGCTCGCGCGCGACGCCGCCCGTTGCCTGGCGGCCGGCTACGCGCTCACGTCGCTGAACGCGTTGGACATGTTCCCCAACACGCCGCATGTGGAGTGCGTGGCGGTGTTTAATCGTACGTAGGGCGTGGCTTCAGCCGCGCCGTGCTGCCGCGCTGACAAAACTTTGGAACAACGACGCGGTCTCGCCCGTTCGCCAGAAGTTCTCGGGATGCCACTGCACGCCGACGCAGAAGCCGTGCGCCTGCGGCGTGGCGGTCTCAATCGCCTCGATGGTGCCGTCCGGCGCGATGGCCGACGCGGAAAATCCAGGCGCGACGACGCCGATGGCCTGATGGTGGCGGCTGTTCACCATGAGCCGGCCCTCACCGGTCAGCTGCGGGGCCAGGGCCCGGGCGAGTTGTGAACCGGGCGTGACCGCGACGTCGTGCGCGAGCGCGGTGGTCGGCGCCGTAATCGAGTGATTCAGGCCGCCCGGGTGCTCGGACGGCAGGTCCTGGATCAACGTGCCGCCCGCGGCCACGTTCAAGACCTGGACGCCGCGGCAAATCGCCAGCAGGGGCAGGCCGGACTCGATCGCCGCCTTGGCAAGCGGCAGCTCGTATCCGTCGCGCGCGTCGTTGATCTCCACCGACGGGTGCGTGGTCGCCGCGCCATACAGCGACGGCCGCACATCCGGGCCGCCCGTGAGCATCACGCCATCCAGGCCCGCGAGCGCCGCCGGCAGGACGTCGGTGTCCGGCGACAGCTCGCGCACCTCCGCCCCCGCCTCCCTCAGGGCGGCAAGATAATCCGGCCGCCCGAACGCCACGCCAATGACAGGCTTCTTCATCGTCGCTCTCTCTTTGGAGGGCACGGGCTTCAGCCCGTGCCGTGTGCCCCGGGCTGAAGCCCGGGGCCTCCGTACACCGCGCACCGCGCACTCCGCACTGTCCTGTCACATTCTCGTCGGCACGCTGCACCCCATGAGCCCGAGCGCCGTCGTAAGTTGCTGGCGGCAGTACTCCACGGCGCCGGCGCGCCACAGCCGCACGTCCGCGCGCTCTTCGCGCATGATCGGCTGGCGATGGTAGAAGGTGTTGAAGGCCTGCGCCAGGGTGAACGCGAACTTCGCCAACTGGGAAATCTCGAGCGCGCGAATCGCGGAGTCCGCCAGTTCGTCCAGGCGCGAGGCTTCCAGCACCAGGCCCCAGAGCTCATCGGCCTCGTCGCCCTCGGTCAGGGCGGTGGGGGGCAGCGACGCCAGCGCGGCAATGACGCCGGTGCCGTCCAGGCCGTCCCGTTCACGCAGTTTGCCGAAGATGTTGTTGGCGCGGACCACGGCGTATTGCACGTAGGGGCCGGTTTCGCCTTCAAAGCTGAGCGCCTCCTGGATGTCGAACGCGATGACCTTGCCGCGTGAGAACTTGACGAGGAAGTACCGCACGGCCGCGACCGCGATGGCCTCGGCGGTCACGCGCGCGTCGGCGGCCGGCAGCTCGGGCTGCCGCTGCATGACCTCGGCCGTGGCTGTCGCGATCAGCCGGTCCAGCAGGTCGTCGGCCTTCACGCCCAGGCCTTTGCGGCCGGACACCTCGACGAACGGTTTGCCGCTGCTCTCGGTGTCCGCATAGCCCAGTTCCCGCGCGGTGGCGTGCGAGAGCGCCACCATCTCGTAAGCGAAGTGGGTCGAGCGCTCCGCCTGCCCGGGGAATCCCATCGTGCCGAGCGACTGTTTGAGCAGCTGTTGCAGGTACGCCTGCCGCGAGTCGATGACGTTGTACACGGCCGCGGCCTTGCCGAACGGCGGAGGCGCGGCACCGCCGGCCGGCGGGGTCGAGGTCGTGGCCCACAACGGGCGGCCGCCGCGGTCATCGAAGACCCGGTAAAAAAAATCGCGGCCGAGCAAGCCGAACTTCCACAACTGGTTGGCGATGTCTTTTCCTACGTAGGTGACCGTGCCGTTGGATCGCACGATGACCTTTTCGCGTTCGGCTTCCGCCGGTTCGGCGTCGCGCGCGGTCTCGCCCTCGGCCGGGACGGCGTCGGCGGCGCCGGCTGGTTCCTCGATCTTCATGACCCAGCAGCCGGCCAGTTTGCCTTCGGTCTGGAGGAACACGGCGCCCAGCGCCTTGAGTTCCTCGAACGCCTTGGCCCAGAACCGCAGGCGCAGGATGTCGCCTTCCCACGTGAGCAGATCGTAGTCCACGTTCAGGCGGGCCATCGTCCGCAGGTGGCATCGGACGATCCGATCGGCGACGAAGGCCCCCATCCCGGCGAGCGCGTTGCCGCCTTCCTCGATGGCGTGCATGGCGTGGGCGCGCGCCTGCAACCGCGTCGCGTCGCCCTCATACCACTCGGT
This sequence comes from Acidobacteriota bacterium, assembly GCA_024653875.1. Classification (GTDB taxonomy): domain Bacteria; phylum Acidobacteriota; class Vicinamibacteria; order Vicinamibacterales; family SCN-69-37; genus SYFT01. Next base: position 894 of record JANLHE010000146.1, on the reverse strand, counting down.
CACCTTGGCGTAGAGATCCCAGCAGTAATAGTCGAAGCGCACGGCCGGGTCGTTGGCCAGGGCCTGCACGCCGGCCAGGTCGCGTCCTTCCAGCTGGGTGAACCCCAGCACCACGTCCGCCACCTGCACGCCGGTATCGTCGATGTAGTTCTGCACCTCCACCGGCCGGCCCTGGTAGCGAAGGAGCCGCACGAGCGTATCGCCCAGAGCGGAGTTGCGCAGGTGACCGATGTGCGCGGCCTTGTTCGGGTTGATCGCGGTGTGTTCGACGATGACCTTGCCGGCAAGCGGAGGCGCGGCCGCCGGCGCGGCACCGCGCAGCCGATCCAGCATGAACGACCGGCGGTCGAGGAAGAAGTTCAGGTAGCCGTTCGGCGCGGCCTCGATGCGGGCGACGCCGGGAATGGTGCCGAGCGCGGTGGTCAGTTCCTGCGCGATCGCCCGCGGCGCCTTGCGCAGGCGGCGCGCCAGTTCGAACGCGACCGGCACGGCGAGATCCCCAAGCGCGCGACGCGGCGGCATCTCGATGGCGATGGCCGGCTGGTCGGCCTCCTGGAGTCCGAAGGTCTCGGCGAGGGTCTGTTGCAGGCGGCGTCTGACGAGGGCGTGAACGGGCAGGATCATGCGAACCGTTATTGTACCCGGGCGTAGTCCTCCGGCGTGTTGAGGTTGTCCAGCAGGTGCGCGGGCGCGCCGAAGGCCGACAGCGCGTCGCCTGCAAGCGCGTGCAGCCGCAGGTGCCGACCGAGGTCCGCCGCCTTGAGGCGGCCGGTCGTGATGGCGGCGCGGACCGGGCCGCGGGCGGACTGCCGGTAACACGCCACCAGCGGCTCGGGCCCGCGCGGGGTCTCCACCCAGGCGCCGTCGCCGGACTCGGCGAGCGTGAGCAGCGCG
>JANLHE010000143.1 GCA_024653875.1 Acidobacteriota bacterium | reverse complement strand
GGTCTGTTCGTCGCGCCGCAGGCCGATGTGGCCCACCCGCGCGTGGGGCAGGAGTTCCAGGACCGGCTCCACCATGCTCAGGCCCGCGCGGAGCACCGCCACCACCACCACGTCGCCCGCCACCGTGTAGCTCGTCGTGATCTCGAGCGGCGTCCGCACCTGGCCCGCGGTGACGGGGAGGTCGCGCATGGCGTCCATCGCCACGACCAGGCCGATCCGGTGCGCCAACCGCCGGAAGTGGCTGGGCCGGGTTGACGCATCCCGCAGCGCCGTCAAGGCATCCTGCGCCACAGGGTGAGTGACTAGATGAAGGGGCACCTGAAAACTATACACCTGAGGTTTGCACCGATAGAATCTCGACATGAAGCGCGCAGCGTGGCTGGCGGGTCTGGTGCTCGTGACGATCGTGGCGTTGCTGTGGCAGCGGGCCCCGGTCGGAGGGCGCGAGCAGATCTCGCTGCTCGTCGCGGGCGGCACAGTGGTCACCATGGACGCCGCCGGGACCGTGATCGCCGATGGCGCCGTCGCGACGAACGGCGGCACCATCGTGGCCGTCGGGACCACGGCGGATCTGGACGCGCGCTACGCCGCCCGCGAGCGGCTGGACGTGCGCGGCCAGGTCATCATGCCCGGCCTCATCAACACCCACACGCACGCGCCGATGGTGCTGTTCCGCGGCCTGGCCGACGACATGGCCCTGATGGACTGGCTGAATCAGTACATCTTCCCGGCGGAGAAGGCGACGGTGTCTCCCGAGTTTGTCCGCATCGGCACCCGCCTGGCCGCGCTCGAGATGATCGAGTCGGGGACCACGACGTATGCCGACATGTATTACTTCGAGGAGGAGATTGCGCGGGCGACCAAAGCCGCCGGCTTGCGCGCGGTGCTCGGCCAGACCGTGATCCGGTTTCCCGTGGCCGACGCCGCGACGCCGGAAGAGGCGCTGGCCCGGTCCGAGAAGTTCCTCTCCGAGTGGGCGAATGACGATCTGATCGTGCCGGCCGTGGCGCCGCACGCACCGTACACGCTGACGCCCGGGACGCTGCAGGCGGCCCGCGCCCTCGCGAACCGCTTCAACGCGCCCTTGCTCATCCACCTCGCGGAGACGCGTGACGAAGTGGGCATCATCGCGGATCAATACAAGATGTCGCCGGCGATGTTCCTCGACAGCCTGGGCGTGTGGAACGGCCGGTCGCTGGCCGCGCACGGGGTCTGGGTCACCGACGCGGACATGACGATGCTGGCCGCGCGCGGGGTGGGTCTGTCGCACAATCCCGAGAGCAACATGAAACTGGCCAGCGGCACGGCGCCCGTGCCGGCGTGGCTGACCCACGGCATTCGCGCCGGGCTGGGCACGGACGGCGCGGCCAGCAACAACGACCTCGACATGTTCGAGGCCATGCGGACGGCGGCGTTGCTGCATAAACACGCTTCGGGTGATCCGCGCGCGCTGCCGGCTCGCGAAGCGCTGGAACTGGCCACGCGCCGGGGGGCGGCCGCGCTCGGCCTTGAAGATCTTGTGGGCAGCCTCGAAGTGGGGAAGCGCGCCGATATCATCACGGTGTCGATGGCGAGCGCGCGGCAGACCCCGCTGTTCGATCCGCTCTCGCACCTGGTCTACGTGACCAAGGGGACCGACGTGCGAAACACGGTGGTGCAGGGGCGCGTGTTGATGCGACAGGGCCGGACGGTTACCCTCGACAAGGCGGCCGTCATCGCGGAGGCGAATGCAATGGCGGCGCGGGTGCGCGCCGCGGTGTCCGGGCAGGAGTCACGATGAGCGAGGTTCACGAGTTTCTGGGCGAGGCGGAGATTGCCGCCCGCGTGAAGGCGTTGGCGGCGGAGATTCGCCGGGACGCCGGTCCGGAGGCGCCCGTGCACCTCATCGGCGTGCTCAAGGGGGCGTTTGTGTTCCTGGCGGACCTGATGCGCGAGGTGGGCGGCGACGTCTCCTGCGACTTCATCGCGGTCTCCAGTTATGCCGGCACCAAGTCCACGGGCGAGGTGCAGATTCTCAAGGACCTGGACCGCTCGATCGAGGGGCGCCACGTCGTCATCGTCGAAGACATCGTGGATACCGGCCTGACGCTGTCGTACCTGCAGAACGCGTTGCGGGCGCGAGCGCCGAAATCCATCAGGACGGCCTGCCTGCTGAGCAAGCCGTCGCGGCGCAAAGTGGACGTGCCGGTGGAGTACATCGGCTTCACCATTGACGATCGCTTTGTCGTCGGCTACGGGCTCGATTACAACGAGCAGTACCGGAACCTGCCGTTTATCGGCGTTGTCCAGGGAGTGGGTTGACATGGCGGTCCGCCGGTTCGCGATCATCACCGAGATCGACGCGCGGCAGATCGAGCCGGGCACGACCGTCGAGCTTGAGCCGCGGGGCCACGTGACGCCGCTGGCGGCAGACACCCTGCGCGAGCGCCGCGTGACGGTGGTGCCGGCCGGCAGCGCGGACCCGGCACTGCCGGCGGACCTGGCGCCGGCTTCGCCCGTGCGGCGCGTGACGATCGGATCGGACCACACGGGCGTGGCCCTGAAGGCGGCCCTGGTTGCGCACCTGCGCGGGAACGGCGTGGCCGTGTATGACTGCGGCACCGATGGACCCGAGCCGGTGGACTACCCGGACATCGCGGCCGCAGTTGGCAAGAGCGTGGTGCGCGGCGAAGCGGACGCCGGCATTGTCATCGACGGCGCCGGGCTGGGGTCCACCATTGCCGCCAACAAGATTCGCGGCGTGCGGGCCGCCATGTGCACGACGGTGACGCTGGCGCGGTATGCCCGGGAACACAACGGAGCGAATGTGCTGGCCCTCGGATCGACGCTCATCGACACGGCGGCCGCGGTCAGCATCGTCGACACCTGGATGAGCACGCCGATGAAGGAGGCGAGGTACCTGCGGCGCCTGCTGAAGGTACGGCGCCTGGAGGAGGGGTTCTAGTGGACACCCACAGCGTTGACCTGCCCAGGCTGATCGCGATCATCGCGGAAGAAGTGCTGGCCGCCTCGCGCCGCCCCGCGGTGCCGTGCGCCTGCCACTCCGTCCACGAGGACTGCTGCCCCACGCGGCTGCGCGGCGTGCTGGACGCCGGTGCGGTCCGGCTGGGCCTGCACGCCCCGGGCGGGGCGCCGGACGGCGTGTCGGGCCTCATCGATCACACGTTGCTCAAGCCGGACGCCACGCGCCAGGAACTCGAGACGTTGTGCCGCGAGGCCGCGGAATTCAAGTTTGCCACCGTCTGCGTGAACCCCGCGTGGGTGGCGTTGTGTGCCGAGCAGCTGCGGCACACCAGCGTGAAGGTCTGCACGGTCGTGGGGTTTCCCCTTGGTGCGACCACCGCGGACGTGAAGAACTACGAAACGCGCCGGGTGATCTTCGACGGGGCGCGCGAAGTGGACATGGTGATCAACATCGGCGCGCTCAAGAGCGGCGACGTGCGTACCGTCGAGCGCGATATTGAAGCGGTCACCCAGCCGTGCCGCGAGGCCGGCGTGGTCAGCAAGGTGATTATCGAGACGGCCTTTCTGACCGACGACGAAAAGGTCACGGCCTGCACGCTGGCCAAAGCCGCCGGCGCGGATTTTGTGAAGACCTCGACGGGATTCGGACCCGGCGGCGCCACCGTGGCGGACGTCGCGCTCATGCGCCGGGTGGTTGGCGCCGAGATGGGCGTCAAGGCCGCGGGCGGCGTGCGCGACCTTGACGGCCTCAAGGCGATGGTGGCCGCCGGCGCCACGCGCGTGGGCGCCAGCGCCGGCGTGAAGATCGTGCAGCAGTCGCTCGGGGGCGGCACGGCGCCCCAGGCACCGGGCCGCGCGCCCATCGTCAAGTCCGCTTACTGAACCGGCGGCTGGGGTTCGGGCGCGGTGAGATGCCGCACGGTAATGTCGCGCTGCGGGAAGGGAATCTCTATCCCGGCCGCGTCGAACGCCTTCTTGATGCGCCGCCGGAATTCCCGGGCCGTGTCCCACTGCTTGAGCGGCAGCGTCTTCATGCGAATGCGGATGGTGACGGAGGACTCGCCAAAGGCTTCCACGCCGATCACTTCCAGCGGTTCGAGCATCGCGGGGCCGTGGGAGTCGGACTGCCGCATGTCTTCCGCCACGTGCTGCAGGACCTTCACGACCTCGTCGGTGTCGTGTTTGTACGCCACCTGGATATCAAGCAGGGCGTAGGCGTAATCCTTGCTCAGGTTGGCGAGGGTATTGACGCTGCCGCACGGGAAGACGTGCACCGCGCCACTCAGGTCGCGCAGGACAATGGTGCGGAGGTTGATCGCCTCGACGAGCCCGCCGGTGCCGTTGATTTGCGCCACATCGCCGACCCGGATCTGATTTTCGAGAATCAGGAAGAACCCGCTGATCACGTCCTTGACCAGCGTCTGGGCGCCGAAGCCCACGGCCAGGCCCAGGATGCCGGCGCCGGTGAGGATGGGCATGATGTTGATGCGCAGTTCCTGCAGCACCATCAGGGCCGCGATCGCACTGATCACCAGGCTGAAGACGTTGCGCATCAGGTCGCCGAGCGTGCGGGCACGCTTGGCGTTCTCGGCGCCGGCCGCATCCTGGGCGAAGTGGCGCTCGAACCGTCTCACCGCGGCCCGCAGCGCGCGCAGGAGCAGAACCGCCAACAGGCCGATGAGCAGCACCCGGAGGCCGACCATGGCGGTGTCCCACGCGGGAATGTGTCTGGATATTCGCTCGATGACGTTCATGCCTAAGGATACCGGACGTCACATGATCTCTGCAGGCGGCGTGGGCTGGGTTGTGTGCGCCGTGGTGTTATGGTCTGTTGATGGCCAGGATCCTCATCGTGATGTGCGGCGTCGCTCTTCTTGCGTCTCAGGTGCCCGCGGCTCAAGCGGGCGCCAGTTCCCTGGTCGTCGACGCGCGGGTCGTCGATCGGAGCGGACGAGCCGTCACGGACCTGACGGCGGACGACTTCGAGGTGCGGGTGGATGGTGCGCCGCGCCGGATCAGTGCCGTCCGGTATGAACCAGCGTCGGCGTCGGACCAGCCAAGCAGCGTGCTCGTCGCCGTGGACCGGCAGAACCTGCGGATCGAAACGTCGCGCCTGACGCTTGATGCGGCCGCGGCCTTTGTCGCCGGCCTGTCCGCGCCCCATGCCGTGGGGCTGATGGTGCTGCCAGAGGAGAAGGTCCGGGTCGCGATCGGCCAGCCGGCCGCCGACGTCGCGAAGGCGCTGCGAGCCCTGCTCGGCGCCTACAACCCGAGGATGCCGGCGGGCGACGACGAGTTGTCGGCGCGCACGGCGCTGCACCGCGTGATTTCCGTCATGAGCACGGTCAAGGGCCGACGGTCGGTCGTGTTTCTCGCCGATCGGATGTACGACGGCGCCAGCACGGTGGACACTGCCCGCCGCGCGGCGCTCCAAGGCGTGGCGTTCTACGTGATCGCCGCCGATGCGCCAATGATGACGGGGGAGAATCAGACGCTGGCGTCAGGCGACCGCGGCGGAATCTCCGACGGCCTTGCCGGGTTGGCCGCGGCAAGCGGCGGCGCGCTGTTGCGTCGCTCGGCGGGTGCGGGCGCGGTGTTCGAACGCCTGGCGCTCGAGCTGTCCGGTCAGTACCTGGTGACGTTCGAGACCGACGCGTCCGACGCCGGCCGGCACGGCATCCGCGTCGGTGTGAAACGCGGCGGCCTGGACGTGCGGGCCCGGCGTGAGTTCGTGAAGTAACGCGAAGGAGGTCCGGGCGCGCCCGTACAGAAAAACGGGGGCACGCGTCCCGCGACGTGTGCCCCCGGTGTGTGTCCGGACGTGAAACCTGGAAAGACTCAGCGAATGGCGTCGCCGGTCGTGGTGAGGCCGTGGCGTTCCAGCCGGCGGTAGAGCGCCGACCGGCTCAGGCCGAGCGCCCGGGCCGCGCGACTCACGTTGCCGCGCGCGCGCTGCATGGCGCCGCGGACCAGTTGTCCCTCCACTTCACGGAGGCGCATGGCTTCGAATGAAGAGGACGCCGCAGGCCCGGACGAGGCGGCTGCGGCCAGTTGTGCTTCCAGTTCGGCAATCCGGCGGCGGGCCAGACTGAGTTCGGTCTGCATCTCCGGGAGGGTCACGTTCATCATGTCCATAAGTGCCTATTGACTGAGGTGAAAGCCGCTTTCTTCGAGGCTCTTCTGGCCTGTGTGCGCGGCATCTTCCTCCACGACGCGTCCATCGAAGAGGTGAATGGAGCGCTCGGCGTTCCGAGCGTAGCGGGGGTCGTGCGTGACCATGCAGATGGTCGCGCCTTCACGGTGCAGTTCGTGGAGCAGCTCCATGACGGCTTCACCGTTCTTCGAGTCGAGGTTGCCGGTCGGTTCGTCCGCGAGCAGGATCGACGGGGAACCGCCGACGGCGCGGGCCACGGCGACGCGCTGCTGCTGACCGCCGGAGAGCTGGCTGGGCAGGTGCTTGGCGCGATGGGACATGCCCACCTTCTCGAGGGCGGCCATGACGCGCTCGTTGCGCTCCGCTTTTTTCATGCCGCGGTAGGTGAGCGGCAACTCGACGTTTTCATACACGGTCAGGTCGCCGATCAGGTTGAAGCTCTGGAAGATGAACCCGATCTCGCGGTTGCGCACGCGGGCGCGTTCCGAGAGGGGCAGGTCCGCCACCGAGCGCGTGTTCAGGATGTAGGTGCCTTCGCTCGGCGTGTCGAGCAATCCGAGAATCGAGAGCAGGGTCGACTTGCCGCAGCCGGAGGGACCGGCAATCGAGATGTACTCGCCGCGCTGGATCTCCAGGTGGATGCCCGCGAGCGCGTGGGTTTCCACCTCGTCGGTGTAGAAGACCTTGGTCACGCCATCGAGGTTGATGAGCGGCTGTCCCGTGTTACTCATGTCTGTCCTTCCCCCAGGCCACCTGCGTGGCGGTTACCGTCTGCCGATTCGTACCCGGTCGAACGCGTCGAACGCCGACATGTCCGACAAGACCACTTCATCGCCCTCGTTCAGTCCTTCGACCACTTCCACTTCCGCCACCGAGGACCGGCCCAGGGTCACCCGCGTCCGCACCGCCATGCCATCCGCCCCCACCCGATACAGCGAGATGGTGGCGTTGTCCTGGCTGAACGACGGCCGCTGCACCTTCAAGACGTTATCCAGCCGTTCGAGTTCAATCGTGCCGTCCACGCTCAGGTCCGGCCGGGCGCCGGGCGGCAATTCCCCCAGCAGCGTGACGTCCACGCCGACCGTGCCGTTCTGGGCCGCCGGGTCGATGCGCGCCACCACGCCCTTGACGATGCCGTTTCGCGTATCCACGACCGCCGACTGTCCCACCCGCACGTCGCGCGTCTGTGTCTCCGACACGCGAATCTCCGCCTTCAGTCTGGACGGGTCGGCCACGCGCGCGATGTTCGTGCCGCCGCCCACCTGCTGGCCCACCTCCACGGGCACCACCTGCAGCACGCCGTGCATGCCCGCCCTGACGCGCAGATCCGACAGGTTGCGGCTCTGCAGGTCATACGCGTTCCGCAGCCGCGTGACGTCCGCCTCCTGCGGCGCGATTTGCGAGACCTCGCTCTCGCGGTTCAACGCGAGCCGTTTCTGCTCGAGGGCCAGGCCGTTCTTCGCCCGCTGCACCCTCGCCTCGCTCTGCTTCAGCTGCAGCGCCGCGAACAGCCCCTGCTTGTTCAGTTCGAGGTCGGCTGCGTACTGTAACTCCTGCTGCTCCACATCAGACTGCGCATTCGCGACCGCGGTCTCAAGCTGCAGCCGCTCCGTGCTCAGCTGCGCCTTGCGATTGAGCAGCGCCGCTTCGGCCGAGCGCCACTGCAGTTCCGCCGCCGTGACCGCCTGCCGCAGATCGGGGTTGCTCAACTCCAGAATCACGGAGTCCGGCGTCACCCGGGAGCCGGCCTGCAACACAATCCGCTCCACTCGTCCCTGCGTCGTTGCCGTGATCCACCGGATGTCTTCCGGCACGAGCGTGCCCGACCCTTTGACCTCCCGGACCAGGGGGCCGCGCACCACCTTGCCGGTCCAGGCCGCGTTGGCGTCCACGGTCGGGGCCGCCGGTTCCAGGTTCATCACCACCCAGGAAATCCCAATCAGGACCACCACGCCGACGCCGGCCATCATGGCCTGCCGTTGCTTCTTGCGTTTCAGAATTACCGGATCACGTTTGACATCCATCGCCATGATGACCTGCTATGCAAAAGTTGGTGCCAATTGCGGCGCCGTACTCAAGTCACTACGGCACAACAGGTTACAGGTTCCACGGTCCTCGCGACAGCCTTTCTCCCGGCCCGCTTTCGGGACGTCCGAATCCCGGAGCGGGGACGCAGCGAGCCCCGGCCGCATGACGGGACTGGGCATTTGACGAGCGTTTGGGCGAATCGGTTGACCGTGGCACCATGTCGCGATGCCATCGCTCGTGGAATTGGGCTGGAAGGACCACTTCGCCCAGGCGTTCGTGACGTACGCCGCGCCGGGCGTGGTGCCCGGCCGCGTGGCGCTGGAGCACAACCACGTCTACCGGGTGCTGACCGAGACCGGGGAATACCTGGCGGAGTCCACGGGCCGGCTGAAGCACCTGGCCGAGGGCCGGCATGAACTGCCCGCCGTGGGCGACTGGGTGGCGCTCCGCCCGGACGAGGCGGGCGGCCACGGCCAGATCCTCGCCGTGTTGCCGCGTCTGGGCAAGTTCTCGCGCAAGCGCGCCGGAGAGTGGACCGAGGAACAAGTCGTCGCGGCCAACATCGATACCGTGTTCCTGGTGTCGGGCCTGGACGGCGACTTCAATCCCCGGCGCATCGAGCGCTACCTGCTTCTGGCCAGGCACAGCGACGCTCGGCCGGTGGTCATCCTGAACAAGACGGATCTGGCCGACGACGTTCCCGAGGCGGTGGCGTTGATCGGGGAACTGGCGCCTGAGGTGCCGGTGCTGGCCATCAGCGCGGCTGACGGGCGGGGATTTGATGCGCTGCAGGCCTACCTCGGCGCCGGGCAGACCGTCGCCCTGCTCGGGTCCTCGGGCGTGGGGAAGTCGTCGATCGTGAATCGACTGGTGGGCGAACGCGTGTTGCCCACACGCGCGGTGCGCGAATCGGACAGCCGGGGCCGGCACGCCAGCGTCCATCGCCAGATGATCCCGCTGCCGGGCGGGGGCCTGGTGATCGACACGCCCGGTATGCGGGAACTGCAGCTCTGGGGCGTCGACGAAGGCATGTCCGGGACGTTTGACGACGTCACGGCGCTTGGCGGCGCCTGCCGGTTTCGTGACTGTCGCCACCTGCAGGAGCCGGGATGCGCGGTCAAGGCTGCCGTCGAGGCGGGCACCCTGGATCGCGCGCGCTACGAGAACTTCACCAAACTCCAGGACGAGCGCGAGGTCATGGCGCGGCGGCAGGATGAGCGCGCGCTCCTGGAACAGAAGCGCAGCGGCAAGATCATGGGAAGGGCGTTGAAGTCGATGCAAAAGGAACGCGGACGTTGATGGCGGCAGCATGTTCCCGCGGTTCCTGATGAGTGACACCATGCAGAAGTTCGGACTGCTGACCTTCAACGGGTGGGCGCTGGACGGGTACATCAAGGTATTCTGGCGGGAGCTTCCGCTCTGGGAACTCTGGCCGCAGGTGGCGGTGCTGGGCTCGCTGGCGGCGGTGTTCCTGGTGGTGGCGCGGTGGCTGGCGCGCCGATGGGAGACGACCTAGTGGTAAAGAGAAGCCTCGCGGCGGTGGTGTGCGGTCTGGTGTGCCTGGCATGGCCGGCGCTGTCACTGGCTCAGTCGCCCATCCGGGGGCTGCGCGCGGAGCGATTCGACGTCAACCTGACCCTTCTGCCGGATGGATCGGTGGATGTCCGCGAGACCGTCATCTTCCGGTTCACGGAGAAGACCTTCAGCGAAGTGGAGCGCGTGCTGTCGATGGACCGCAGGGACGGCATCATTGACGTGCGCGCATCTCTGGACGGGCGCCCGTTGCCGGAAGGCCGCGGCGACGACCAGGTCCGCCTCCAGCCGGGCCGCCGGTCGCTCAGGGTGACCTGGCAATTCCCCAAGACGATCGATCAGAGCCGCACGTTCACGCTGGAGTACCGCGCGATGAACGTCCTGGCCACGACCAACGGCCGCGCGGAGTTTGAGTGGACGGTCCTCCCGTCGCGCCATCGCTACGGGATCGACCAGGCTCGCGTGGAATGGCGCGTGCCGGTCGAGGCGATCCGGGTTGAGCCGACGATGCTTGATGATCCGCGATGGACGAGCGGTGCGCTGTCCGATGGCTGGATGGCCACGCGGGACGGCATCGGCGTCAACGAGACCGTCGTGTTGCGTGACGGCTTCCAGGCGTCCACGCTCGCGCTCGCCGTGCCCGCGTGGCAGACGCACGCGGACCGGGCGCGGCAGATGGCTCCATCGTTCATCGTGGGCGCCATGACGTTGCTGGTCATGGCGGCGGGGGTGGTCGGGATGACCCGCTTCCGATATCCGCCGCAGAAGATCGACAGGGCGGTCATCCTGCCCGCGGCCGCTGACAGCCTGGCGCCGGCGCTGGGCACCGCGGTGGCCGGCGGCACCGCAGGCGCCGGCATGCCGCAGATGCAGGCCACGCTGCTGGATCTGGTGCGCCGCGGCATCGTGGAGATCCGCGAAGTGGCCGTCGGCAAGAAGAACTACACCCTGACGATGTCCGCCGCCCAGGGGCTCAGGCCCCATGAGCAAGTCCTGACCGACGCGCTCTGGCTCCAGATGAAGCAGGGCACGATTGACCTGGCCAAGGCGCGCGGCCATCTCGTGAAGGCGATTCCAGCGTTTCGGCGCGCGGTCGCGAGCGAACTGCGGGCGGCGGGGTTTGTGGATGCCGAGCGGGCAGCGGCCGCGAAGGGCATGCGCACGGCAGGGGTGGTGGTGACCGTGCTCGGCATCGCGGGCATGGTGATTTTCGGAGTGGTGTTCGGGCACCTGGGCGATCTGCCGCTCCTGGTGCCTGGCGCCGTCGTCGCGTCGGGGATCCTCTTTCTGATCGCCGGACTGACGATGCCGGTGCTGTCGCAAAGCGGGGCGGTGGCCGCGGCCGCGTGGCGGGCGCGAAAGCGCGTTCTGCGGACCGCCGCCCGTACGCCGGCGGACCTCGAGCCGTGGTGGGCGGTTGCCGCGGGGTTTGGTCTGGCGGGCACCCTCGCGAAGGCGGGTGGGGGACCGGCGTGGCTCTCGCACCTGTCGGATTCGTCGTCGGCCATGACGGCAATCCTGATCGCAACCACTGTGCACAGCAGCGTGGGTGGCGGCGGTGGCGGTGTGGGAGGCGCAGGCGGATCGAGCAGCGCGCATTAATTTCGAGCGTGTTATACTTTGGCGGTTTTCGGGAAGGACGAGAGACTT
>JANLHE010000139.1 GCA_024653875.1 Acidobacteriota bacterium | reverse complement strand
TCGGCGTCCCAGAAGGCCATCGCGTCAAAGAACGCATCCGCATCCGGGCTGGTGAACTGGGTGACCCAGGTGAGGCCCGCATCGGTGGTCTTGAAAATGCGCGACTGGTCCCCGTTGCCGATGCTCAGCGCGTACGCCGTGCGCGCGTCGATCGCGTCGATGTCGCGAATATCCAGCGCCCCGGCGCCCGCAGGCGACACGTTCTGCCACGTCGCGCCGCCATCGGCCGTCCGCAGCACGGTGCCGCGCTGGCCGCTGACCCACGCCACGTCGGCGCTGACCGCGCTCACCCCCCGGAAGATCACCGTGACACCGCTGGTCTGCGGCGTCCACGTCCCCTGCGCGGTCGCGACCGCCACCGCCAGCACACCCAGAGCGACTGCAAACCGCATCAACACCTCACGGAGATTTCACACGAGACGCAACTACCGCCCAATGTGTTTCTTCAGGAACTGTTCCATCCGCTCGAACGTGTAGACCCAGCGCGAATGGATCAGGGAGTCATGCACGTCGTCCGGGAAGACGACGAGCTCATACTCCACGCCGTGCTGCCGCAGCAGCTGGACCAGTCCGCCCGTCTGCGTAAACGCCACGTTGCGGTCATCGTCTCCGTGAAAGAGCAGCACCGGGGACTTCCAGCCGCTGATGGCGCCGATGGCGGATGACTTGAACGACGTGCTCTCGGGATCGAGCGAGTTGCCCCACAAATGCACGCCCGCCAGATCAACGCCCGCCGCGAACAGATCCGAATTGCGCGCCAGCGCCTGCGCCGTCAGCACGCCGCCGTACGACAGGCCCCAGATCGCGACCCGCGTGGTATCCACATCGGGCCGCGCGTGCAGGTACTTGCCGGCGGCCAGCACATCCAGGTACTCGGCGTTGCCGCGCCCACCGGTGTCTGGCGCCTGCCGGAACGCGCGGCCGTATCCGACACCGCTCCGGTAGTTCACCGACAGCACGATGTACCCCTTGTCCGCCAGCCACTGATTGATGCCGTAGAACATGTGGTACACGTGCCGGTAGTGATAACCCAACAGCATCTGCCGCTGCGGGCCGCCGTGCACGAAGATCATCGCCGGCCGCTTCTCGCCGGGCGTGAGGTCCTTCGGCAGGAACAGCTGGTTGTTGAACGTCACGCCGTCTTCCGCCGTGAGCGTCACGTTGGTGGGGACCACGTGCGCGGCGGTCGGAAAGCGCGGCGCGATCCGGGGAAACACCACGCGCGCCTTTTCCCCGTACGACGGCACGATGCCAATCGACTGCGGGAGCGCGGCCTCGGCATACACCACGGCCACCTGCTTGCCGGACGCCAGCGGCGCGGGGCTGGTCTCGATGCCGTCACCCGTCGTCACCTGGCGCGGCGTGCCGCCGGCGGTCGGCACCGCCCACACATCGCGGCGATCGATGTCGCCGTGATTGGTCGAGTAGTAGAGCGTCGTCCCGTCCTGGGAGAGTTCGACCGACGTGGCATCTTCAATGATGCCGTTCGTGGTGGTCAGCAGCACCGGCTTCGGCGTGGAGCCGTCGACGGCGACGGAGAAGTACCGATCGAAGTCGTCGCCAGGCACCGTCGTGGTGAACACCACCCGGTCAGCCGCCCACTGGATGGCGTTCACGTTGGTGAAGACCGTCTCGTTGGGCGCGTGTCGCCAGAACTCCTTGCCGGCGCCCGTCGTGGCGTCCGCCACCCAGAACGACAGCGTGCCGCCGCCCCGGAACTCGGCGCGGAGCAGTCCGGGGATTTGCGCGCGCGCGGCGTCCCCGGGTTCTTGCACAGGCGCACCGCCGCCTTGACGGCCACCGCCGCCCTGCCGGCCGGCGGCGCCGGCGCGTCCGGCCGCCGGACCCGCGGGATTGCCGACACCGCCCGCGCCCGCCTGCGTCTGCTGTCCAAAGGCCTGCCCGGGCCTGCGGATGAACGCGATGCGCGTGCTGTCGTGCGACCACGTGGGACTCGTGTCGCGGTCCACGTCCGGCGCCAGGTACGAGACGCTGCGGGCGGCCACGTCATACACGCCGATAAAGCTGTGGTCGGTGCGGCCGCTGATAAACGCGACCTTCCTGCCGTCGGGCGACCATCGGGGCGCGCTGTTGGCTCCCCACGCCTTGATGAACGGCTGCTCCCCCTTGTCCATCGGCGTGACCGGCGGCGCGGCCGAAACCCGCGCGCGATAGATCTGCCCGTCCTTCACGTACAGGACGACGCGCCCGTCAGGCGACACCACCGGCGCGCCACTCGGCAACTCGGCGAGCCGGAAGGCCGCGCCCCCGGCCGTGCGCACAGCCCAGATGGCGCGTTCGGTGCCGTCCGGATTGCTGAGCGGATTCGCGACCCAGCCCACCCGATTGCGGTCGTGGCCCCGCACGAACACCGCGACCGATCCATTTGCTGACAGACTCAGGTTCGTCAGGTCCACCCCGTCGTCTTTCATGAACGAGGTGAGGCGGACCGGCGTGAAGGCCGGCGCCGCGGCCGTGTAGACATTCCGCTTGCCTTCGTCATACGCGATCCAGGCGAGCCGGTCCGTCTTCTGGGCCGCGACAAGGCCAAAGGGATACGGCGCGCTGATGAAGTCAGCCGCTGACGGACGCGACTGCGTCGACCCGGCGGCCACGGCCAGGAACAGAATGACGGCGACGCTTGCCGCCTGTTTCACGTGTCTCATCACACCCACCTCCGTCATGGCGGTCCTTCTCATGACGCGATTCTAAACGGTCAGGAGCCCCCGTGGTCCTGAATCGGCCCATTCCAGTGCACAATCTCGCCATGTCCATGCGATTTCTTGTCACAGGCGTCGGCGTTCTGGTGGTGGCAGGAGCCCTTGCAGGCACGGCGGGGCCGGCCGTCAGGGCCTCGGCCCAGACACCCGTCTCATTCGAGTCGTCCCTGTTCAAGGCGATGGCCTGGCGGAACATCGGCCCCTTGCGCGGCAGCCGGACCAAAGCGGCGTCAGGGGTGCCGTCGCAGCCGCACACGTTCTACGTCGGCGTGGTGAACGGCGGCGTGTGGAAGACCACCGACGCCGGGCGCACCTGGAATCCAATCTTCGACGATCAGCCCACCGGGTCGATTGGCGCGCTCGCCGTGGCGGAGTCCGATCCCAACATCATCTACGTGGGCAGCGGCGAGGGCATGCCCCGGCCGGACCTCTCCACCGGCGACGGCATGTACAAATCCACCGACGCGGGCCGCACGTGGACCCGCCTTGGCCTGCGCGACGGCCAGCAAATTCCACAGATCGTCATCGACCCGAAGAACCCGAATCGCCTGTTCGTCGCCGTGCTGGGGCACCCGTACGGTCCGAACACCGAGCGCGGGATCTTCCGCTCGCTCGATGGCGGCGCCTCGTTTGAAAAGGTCCTCTACAAGGACGAGAACACGGGCGGCATCGACATCGCCCTGGATCCGGTCGATCCCGACACGATCTACGCCGTGATGTGGGAGACCCGGCAGGGTCCGTGGGAAAACGGCGTCTGGAACGGCCCCGGCAGCGGCCTCTTCAAGTCCACCGATGGCGGCACCACGTGGCGTCCGCTCACGCAGGGCCTTCCCTCCGTTGCCGACGGATTGGGCCGCATCGGTGTCACCGTCGCCCCCAGCGATCCCAGGCGCCTCTACGCCGCGGTGGACGCCGGCCGCAACGGCGGCATCTTCCGATCGGACGATGCGGGCGAGACGTGGACGCGCGCCAACAGCGACCCGCGCGTGGTCGCGCGCCCGGCGGACGCGGCCGACGTGCGCGTCCATCCCACCAACCCGGACATCGTGTATGTCCCGACGATCGTGGCGTGGAAGTCCGTGGACGGCGCAAAGACCTTCACCGCGTGGCGCGGCGCGCCCGGGGGCGACGACTACCAGCGCATCTGGATCAACCCCACGCAGCCGGATGTCATCCTCATGACCGCCGATCAGGGCGCGATCGTCACCCTGAATGGCGGCACCACGTGGAGCTCCTGGTACAACCAGTCAACCGCGCAGTTCTACCACGTGAGCACGGACAACGCGTTCCCCTATCGCGTGTGTGGCGGCCAGCAGGAAAGCGGGTCGGCGTGCGTGCAAAGCCGAGGGGATGACGGCCAGATCACGTTCCGCGAGTGGCATCCTGTCGCCGTCGAAGAGTACGGCTACGTCGCGCCGGACCCGCTCGATCCGGACATCGTCTACGGCGGCAAGGTGACGCGGTTCGACCGGCGCACCGGGCAGGTGCAGCACGTGGCGCCGCCGCGGATTCCCGGGTATCGCACGCTGCGCACCGCGCCGATTCTGTTTTCGCCGCTCGATCCTCGGACGCTCTACTTCGCGTCGAACACGTTATGGAAGACCGGCAATGGCGGCCGCGAGTGGACGCAGATCAGCCCGGACCTGACGCGGCCGACCTGGGAGGTGCCGGCATCGATCGGCGCCTACCGCGACCGTCCAAACGCGCGGCCGTCCCAGCGCGGTGTCATCTACACCATCGGGCCGTCGTACGTGGATATCAATACGATCTGGGTGGGCACAGACGACGGGTTGATTCACGTCACGCGCAACGGCGGCACGAGCTGGACCGATGTGACCCCGCCGGATCTGAAGGCCTGGGAAAAGGTCTCGCTCATCGAGACGTCGCACTTCGATGTGAACACCGCCTACGCCGCCATCAACACGCTGCGGCTCGACGACCTGCGCCCGCGCATCTACCGGACCCGCGATGGCGGGAAGACCTGGGTCGCCATCACGACGGGGCTGCCCCAGGGCGCCACCATCAACGCGGTCCGCGAGGATCGGGTGCGGCGAGGGTTGCTGTTCGCCGGCAGCGAATTGAACGTCTCGGTCTCGTTCGACGACGGCGAGTCCTGGCAACCGCTGCGGCTGAACATGCCGGCAACGTCCATCCGCGATCTGGTGATCAAGGATGACGACCTGGTGGTGGGCACGCACGGGCGCGGCTTCTGGATCCTGGATGACATCACGCCGCTGCGGCAGGTCACGCCGGCGATCGTGCAGGCCGGCGCCTACCTGTTCCGTCCGCCGGCCGCGTGGCGGTTCAGGTGGAACAAGTACACGGACACACCGCTTCCACCCGATGAGCCCGCGCTGCCCAATCCGCCCGACGGCGTCGTCATCAGCTATCATCTGGGCGCGGGCGTGCAGGGCCCGGTGACACTTGAGATCACGAACACGGATGGCACGGTGATCCGGCGTTACTCCAGTGATGACCCGGATGATCCTCCCGTGCCGGGCCCGAATCTGCCCGACTACTGGATTCGGCCGCGGCAGAAGCTGCCGGCCACGCCCGGGTTGCATCGCTTCGTGTGGGACGTGCGGTACGGGCCGCCGGCGGTGACCAGCTTCAGTTATCCGATTGCCGCGGTGGCGAGGAATACGCCGAAGGTACCGCAAGGGATCTGGACGATGCCCGGCCAGTATCAGGTGCGGCTGACCGTGGGCGGCCGCACGTATCGGCAGCCGATCCAGGTGAAGCTGGATCCTCGCGTGCGCACGCCGATCGCGGACCTCACGGTGCAGTTCAAGTTGTCCAAGGCGATTGACGATGCGCTGCGCGCGCTGGCCGCCGCGCGCGTGGGCGCCACGCCCGAACGCGCCGCGGCCATTGCCGGCGCCTACGCGCCGCTGCCCGGGCTGCTCGCCACGCTGCAGGGGGCCGACGCGCGGCCGACGGTGGCCACCGAAGCCGCGGTGGCCGCGGCGCTGGAGAAGGTGAGGGGGACGGGAGTGTTTTCCACAGAAACGCTAGAAATGGGGACAGGTCTCGTCGTCAACACACCGAGACCTGTCCCCATTTCGCGCGTTTCTGTGGAAAACACTCCCGTCCCCCTCACCCGAAGGTGATGCCCTGCGCGAGCGGCAGGCTCTCCGACCAGTTGACCGTGTTGGTCTGTCGCCGCATGTAGGCCTTCCAGGCGTCGGATCCGGACTCGCGGCCGCCGCCGGTTTCCTTCTCGCCGCCGAACGCACCGCCGATTTCGGCGCCTGAGGTGCCGATGTTGACGTTGGCAATGCCGCAGTCCGACCCGCGCGCGGACAGGAACTCCTCGGCGCGGCGCATGCTCTCGGTGAAGATCGCGCTCGAGAGGCCCTGCGGCACGTCGTTGTGCATCGCCAGCGCCTCGGAAAACTGGTCGTACTCCATCACGTAGAGGATGGGCGCGAACGTCTCCTGTTTCACGATCGGCGTCTGGCCCGGCATGCGAATAATGGTCGCATCCACGCAGAACGGTCCGACCTCGGGCCGCCGGTTCCCGCCGCACACGACCTCGCCGCCCTCCGCCCTGGCCTGCTCGATGGCCTCGAACATCTGGTCCACCGCCGGCATGTTCACGAGCGGTCCCATCAGCGTGCCCGGCGCCAGCGCGTCGCCGATCGGCACCTGCTTGTAGGCGGCCACCAGCCGCGTCACCAGTTCAGCGGCAATGCTCTTGTGCACGATGATGCGGCGCGTGGACGTACAGCGCTGTCCCGCCGTGCCCACCGCGCCGAACACGATGGCGCGCGTGGCCAGGTCGAGCCGCGCGTCTTCGGTCACGATGATCGCGTTGTTGCCTCCCAGTTCGAGAATCGCGCGTCCGAACCGGCCCGCCACCGCCTCGGAGACGTGGCGGCCCACCGAGGTGGACCCGGTGAAGGAGATCAGCGGTACGCGGGGGTCGCGGATCAGCATCTCGCCCACCGTGCGGCCCTTGCCGATCATCAGCGAGAAGATGCCCGACACGCCGTGATCCGCCATCACGCGGTTGGCCACATGCTGCACGGCCACGCCGCACAACGGCGCCGGTTCGGCGGGCTTCCAGATCACGGGATCGCCGCACACGGCCGCCAGCGCCGAGTTCCACGCCCACACGGCCACCGGGAAGTTGAACGCCGTGATGATCCCCACCGGACCCAGCGGATGCCACTGTTCCATCATCCGGTGCCCGGGACGTTCCGACGCCATCGTCAGACCATACAACTGCCGGGACAGGCCCACCGCGAAGTCGCAGATATCGATCATCTCCTGCACTTCCCCGTGGCCTTCCGCGCGAATCTTGCCCATCTCCAGGCTGACCAAATCCCCCAGGGGCTCCTTCAGCTCGCGCAGCGCATTGCCCAGGTCCCGCACCAGGTCGCCACGTTTGGGGGCCGGCACCTCGCGCCAGGAATGAAACGCCTTTGTCGAGGCGGCCACGACGCGATCGCAGGTGGCCTCGGAGGACAGCATCACGCTCGCGAGCGGCTCGCCGGTGGACGAGTTGATGGACACCACGCGCCCCGCGTCCTCATCGCGAATCCACTGATCGGCGCCCGTGCTGGCGCCCGCGTTGACATCCTGAATTCCGAGTTTCCCAAACAGTGCCTTGATATCAGCCATCGGTGCCCCTCTCCTGCGTTACGGCAACCACTAACGATAACCCGAACTTGCTGATATCCTCCGGCGCAATGTTCACTGCGTCCTGGGCCGCAGCGCTTGCCATATCCGCCAGCGCGGCGGTCGCACCCCTTCAGCCGGCGCCACAGGCGCCACAGGCGCCGCAATCTCCACCACCCGATCGCCCCATCACGCGGATCTTCCAGAACCTCGGCGAGGATCTGAAACGTTTTCCCGCGATGGACACGCTCGTGATTCTCGGCGCCGGCGGCGCGGCCTCGGCCGTCGCCTCTGGCTCGGACCACCGCGTGGACCGCTGGACGCTGGATCACCCGGCGGGGTCCTGGACCACGATCGGACGCGTCGGTGGAGACGGCTGGGTGATGGGCGGGACGGCCCTGGGCACATGGATCGTCGGCGAGGTCACGAACCGGAGGTTGGTGGCGCACGCCGGCAGCGATCTGATCCGCGCGCAGGTGCTGAACGGCCTGGTCACACGCGTCGTGAAAATTGCGGTGGACCGGACGCGCCCCTCGGGGGGCCGCTACGCGTTTCCCTCGGGCCACGCGTCGGCAGCGTTCACGTCCGCAGGCGTGCTTCAGCAGCACTTCGGGTGGAAAGGCGCCGTCCCGGGCTACGCCGCCGCGAGCTTCATCGCACTGACCCGCGTGCGCGACCGCGCGCACTGGGTGAGCGACGTGGTGTTTGGCGCCGCGGTCGGCCTGGCCTCCGCCCGGGCGGTCACGCGCGGCCACCAATCGAAGACGTGGACGATCATGCCGGCAGCCGTTCCCGGCGGCGCCGGGATCATCGTCATGCGCCGGTAGGCGCGGGCTGCGCGGCCGGCGCCGGCATCGCCCTGCCGCACGTATCGCAGGTGCCGTCCGTGCCGGCGCACGGCACGCCGTCGCCCTGGGCCTCGCAGCAGAGCCCCGCGCCGGACCACAACCGGATGGGCGTCGTGGCCCTCACTCCGGCAAGCCGTTCACGGATTTCGGCGGCCACCTGATCGGGTGATGGCACGATGCCGCCGGCCGTGCCGTAGAAGTCCACGTCGCGCGAGCCCTCGGCCGCGAAGCGCACGTCCTGCACCATCTGCCCCATGTTCATCTCGACGGTGAGCACCTGCCCCTTGGCGTGCATCGCGTCCATGGCGGCGCGGCACGCGGCCAGCGGAAAGGGATTCAGCGTGATGGGCCGGAACAGCGCCACGCGCAGACCGTCGCGCCGCACCTCATCGATGGCGGTCTTGCAGATGCGCGCCATCGTGCCGAACGCCACGAGCAGCAGGTCGTACGGCTCGTCGCCGCCGCAGAGTTCCCATCGCATCTCGTCGCGATGCACGCGGCCGTACTTCTCCTTGAGGTGGATGTTGTGCTGGAACAGTTCCTCTGGCGCGAGGAACAGCGAGTTCACGATGCGGCGCGCCCGCCCTTTCCGGCCCGTCAGCTCCCAGTCGTTTTCCTTGAACGGTTCCCCGCGGCCCTCGCCCGGGAACTCCACCGGCTCCATCATCTGGCCGATCATGCCGTCGGCGCAGACCATCACCGGGTTCCGGTACTTCTCGGCAAGATCGAAGGCAAGGGTCATGAGGTCCACGGCTTCCTGCACGGAGGCCGGCGCCAGCACGATCAGCTGATAATCACCGTGCCCATGCCCCCGGGTCGCCTGGAAGTAGTCGCTCTGCGACGGGAGGATGCCGCCCAGCCCCGGCCCCGCGCGCATGATGTTGACGATCACGCACGGCAGTTCGCAGGCCGCCAGGTAGCTCATCCCCTCGGCCATCAGGCTGATGCCCGGCGAGGACGACGAGGTCATGCACTTGATGCCGACACCCGCCGCGCCGTACACCATGTGAATGGCCGCCACTTCGCTTTCGGCCTGCACGAAGGCGCCGCCGACTTCGGGCAGCCGCTTCACCAGGTACTCGGGCACCTCCGTCTGCGGCGTGATGGGATACCCGAAGAAATGCACGCACCCCGCGCGAATGGCGGCTTCGCCCAGCGCCTCGTTTCCCTTCATCAGGACCTTGGACATACCGCCTCCACTCCCGCCCGAAACGCCGCGACCGACGACGCGATGAACCGCGCCTTGTCGCCGGCAAACTCCGCGGCAATCGCGTGCTCGACGGCCTCGACGGACACGGCGCCCGTGGCGCCGACATACGCCCCCAGCATGACGAAGTTCGCCGCGCGCGCCGACCCGGCCTGCTGCGCCAGCTCGCGCGACGGCACGCTTATCACCACGCAGTCATCGCGGCGCGGGTCCTTGTCGATAAGCGACTGATTCACCACAATCACGCCACCCGGCTTCACCTTCGGCGCGAATTTCTCGAGCGACGGCAGGTTCATCGCGATCAGCCCGCGCGGGTGCTCGATGAGCGGCGACCCGATCGGCTTCGACGCAATGCACACGATGACGTTGGCCGTGCCCCCGCGCATTTCGGGGCCGTACGACGGCAGCCAGCTCACCTCGCGTCCCTCCTCCATGCTGGCCTGGGCCAGCACCTTGCCGGCCAGCAGCGTGCCCTGGCCGCCGAACCCGGCCATCAACACCTCGGTATCCATCAGGGTTGCGGTGTCAGTGATCATGACTCGCTCCAGTCGCCGCCACGGCCGGCGCCTCCGGCTGCTTGAAAATTCCCAGCGGGTAGTACGGCATCATCGTGCTCTCCACCCACGCATCCGATTCGTCGGGCGACAACCCCCAGTTGGTGGGACACGTGGACAGCACTTCGACAAACGAAAAGCAGGTGTTGTCGCGCTGGTACTCAAACGCCCGTCGAATCAGCTTCTTCAACTGCAACGAGTGTTTGCCGTCGTGCGCGGACCCGCGGGCGATGAAGGCCGGCGTCCGCAGCGTGGCCAGCAGCTCCGACACCCGCAGCGGATGTCCCGTCGTCTCCACATCCCGCCCCAGCGGCGAGGTCGTCGTCTTCTGCTGGGGCATGGTGGTGGGCGCCATCTGCCCGCCGGTCATGCCGTAGATGGCGTTGTTGACGAAGATTACCGTGAACTTCTCGCCCCGATTGGCGGCATGGAGGATTTCGTTTCCGCCAATCGAGGCGAGGTCGCCGTCACCCTGATAGGTGAAGACGATGAGCTCCGGTCTGGCGCGTTTGGCGCCGGTGGCCACCGCGGGCGCGCGACCGTGCGCGGCCTCGAACATGTCGATGTTGAAGTACTCGTAGGCCAGCACGGAACAGCCGACCGGCGCGATGCCGACGGCCCGGTCGAGCAGGCCGAGTTCCTCGAGCACCTCGGCCGTCAGGCGATGCACCACGCCGTGGGTGCAGCCCGGGCAGTAGTGCGTCATGTTCTCGGTGAGGCCGGCCGTGTTGACGAAGGTCTGCTTGTCCTTGAAGTTCCAGACCTCGATGCCCTGGTCGGGGCAGACCACCGCGCAGAGCGTGCACCCGCTGCAGTCCTCCTGATGGCCGGTGAAGTCCACGTAGGTGTACCCGCGGTCGTTCAGTTCCTGCGAGAACGCGATGAGATCTTTGGGACACGCGGTGATGCAGCGGCCGCACCCCTTGCACCGGATGCTGTCAATCTGGATTCGGCTCACGGGCGTACTCCTTGAAGGCGGGAGAGAGAGGATGGGCGCGGCACGAGCCACGGCGGGTTCATCAGGCGGGTCATCCGCAGCACGGGCGCGTCGATTTCTGACAGCTCGGGGGCGTCGGCCAGCGCGTCCATCACGGCGACGAGCCGGATCGGCACGCCCGTCTCCTTCACCACGGCCTGTGCCAGCCGCCAGCCGTCCAGCACGGATTCCGCAGTGGTTTCGGTGATGAGATGCGAGTTCACGATCCAGCCGGTCACCTTCCAGCGCGAGGACGTTTCAATCGCGCGGCGCATCGCCAGGCACCCCGCGACCGAGTCCGTAAAGGGCCGCTTCGCGTTGATGACCTGCCACAACTGATAGTCGCCGTCGGCGATGCTCGTACGAAACGAGGCGAGCGACCGGGCGCCGACGTCATCGCCGCCCACGTCGAGGATCGACA
>JANLHE010000137.1 GCA_024653875.1 Acidobacteriota bacterium | reverse complement strand
CCTGCTCCGGCGCGCCGGCATCACCACCCTCGACAAGACGGCGGCCCACTACGGCCTCGGCCTCACGCTGGGCAACGCCGAGGTCCGCCTCGACGAGCTGGTGGCGGCCTACGCGATGTTCGCGCGCGGCGGGAGAACGACCTCAGAGGTCGGCTCGG
The DNA here is from genome assembly GCA_024653875.1 of Acidobacteriota bacterium. Taxonomy (GTDB): domain Bacteria; phylum Acidobacteriota; class Vicinamibacteria; order Vicinamibacterales; family SCN-69-37; genus SYFT01. The sequence continues at coordinate 3,894 of JANLHE010000137.1, read as the reverse complement.
GCCGCGCGCTCTCCGAGCCGACCTCTGAGGTCGTTCTCCCCCGCACCGCCTTCTGGATCACGGACATCCTCTCGGACCGTGAGGCGCGCGCGTTCATCTTCGGCGAGGGCAGCAGCCTGGATTTCCCGTTCGCGGTGGCCGCCAAGACCGGCACGTCGCAGGCGTATCACGACAACTGGACGATCGGGTTCACCAGGGACGTCACCGTCGGCGTCTGGGTGGGCAACTTCGATCGCACGCCGCTGCGCCAGTCATCCGGCGTCACCGGGGCGGGGCCGATCTTCCACGACGTGATGCTGGCCGCCGTGGAACGTGTGCGCGGGTCGCTGCCGCTGTTCGACCCGGCTCCGCTCGCCGCGCCTCCAAGCGACCTGCGCGAGGTCTCGCTCTGCGCGCTCTCGGGGATGATCGCCGGCGCGGCCTGCCCCGTGCGCACGCGCGAATGGCTCCCCGTCGCCCAGGCCGCGCACGAGTGCCAATGGCACCACGCCAGCGACCGCGGCGTCGTCACCGTCTGGCCGGCGGAGTATCGCGAGTGGGCGAAGGCTGCAAGCGTGGCAGTGGGAGAAATGGCCGAAATGCCACAAGTGGCGAAATGGCCGCTGGCGCCCACGACCTTCGGCGTCGCGTCGCCCACGACCGGCGCCACCTATCTGATCGACCCCACGCTCAAGCCGGAGTTTCAGTCGCTGCCGCTGCGCACCCGCGGCGCGATCGGGCGCGTGGAGTGGTCCGTGAACGGCACGCCCGTGGGCATCAGCCTTGGCGACATCGCGCTCGCGTGGCCGCTCGTTCGCGGCACGCACACCATCGGCGCGCGCGACGCCAACGGCCGGACGGCCGCGGCGCGCATCATTGTGAAATAGGAAGCCGCCCCCCGCTCACGAACAACTGAACGCGGGCGTGTAGCGGTCGTAGCCCGGCGGGCCGGCGACAATCAGCCACTGCAGTTCAAGGGGACGACTGGTGTCGTCGTACCCGACGCCGATGTCCACCACTTCGTCTCCACCATTCGTGCGCCAGGCCAGCGCGTCGATGCTGTGCGGCCCCACTCCGCGCTTGAGGTTCCAGGCCAGGTCCATGCCCTTGCAGCGGCCGCGTTCGATGATGCGGTCACGCAGGAACACCATGTTCGCCACACGTTCGTCGTGACTCACGTTGGCCGCCAGGCGCGACGGGTACAGCGCGGCCACGCACTCCACCACCGCGTCCCCGCCGCTGCCGCCGCACTCCGCGACGCTGGGCACGGGCGGCAAAGGCAACGCCGACCGCTGCAGCACCGTGGTTCCGGAGAACGGTCCGAGGCAGGTGGTGGCGGTGTACGGAAATGTCAGCAGAGTCCCCTGCGCCGTGCCCGTGCTCGCGATGGTGAACGCGCACGGTGCGCCGCCGTACTGGCCCGTGCCCGTTCCCGTTATCGTGACGGTGTCGCCAGAGACCTCGCCCAGGGCGGAACCCGCCAGCTGGATGCCATTGGAGCAGGTCGCCGTAAACGGCCCCTGCACCCGGGTGCTGTCCTGTTGGTCCGAGGCGTCCCACACGATGTTGGTGCAGGACAGCGCGTCACCGGCGGCATCGCCCACGGCCATGACACCGGCCGATTGCCCGCCCGTCCAGCGCCCCACCAGCGGGCTGGTCGCCATGGCCCCCGAGCTGGTCGGCGAGGTCGGTGAGCGGCTCGAGGATTCATAGCTGCACGCACCTGCGCCCAAGGCACTCACAATTGCCAGCCCAGCGAACACGCCGCCTCGTCCTGTTGTCATAGGGATCACACTAGCTGATCTATCGGTCGGTCGCTCGCTGGGCAATAGGGGGACAAATGAACCGCCGCCGTGCGGCCTCCGTATTATGGTGACAATGTAATCTTTCGTGAGGGCACCATCGCGATGGGAAAAGACGGACTGGGCAAATTCGAGTTATTGGTGCTGCTGGCCTGTCTGCGCCTCGGCGCCGACCAAGCCTATGCGGTGGCCATCGTGGACGACATCCGCGAGCGAACCGGGCGGGAAATCCACCGCGCGGCCGTGTACGTCACGCTGCAGCGGCTGGAAGAGAAAGGCCTCATCACCACGCGGCTGGGCGAGTCCCTGCCCGAGCGTGGAGGCAAGGCCCGGCGCCTTGTCACGGTGGAAGCGTCTGGCCGCGTGGCCGTCCGGGATTCGCGCGCGGCGCTCCAGAACATGTGGCTTGGCCTCGGTCGCCAGTTGGAGGACCAATGAGCGTGCCACGACTGGCGCGCTGGCTCATCCGCATCGCCGCACCGCGCGATCGGCGAGAGGACGCCATTGGTGACCTGGAGGAGGCGCACCAGGCGCGGCGCACCCACGGAGCCGCGGGCGCATGGGTCGGGTCGATCGGTGAAGCCCTGGTGATTGCCGGCGCCCTGTTGGCCACGCGCCTGCGCCCAGGAAGGCGAGGGGTGCGGAGCCCGCTCTTCAGCCAGACGGATCTGCGGCTTGGTTTCCGCCTGCTCGTCCGCCAGCCCCTGCTCGCCATCACCGCCATCGTCGCGCTCACCGTGGGCATTGGCCTGGCCAACGTAGGATTCGCGGCGACGGAAGCCCTGTTGTTCAGCCGGCTCCCTTTCAGTAACGGCGATCGCTTTGTCCGCCTCTCAAGCGTGAGCGCGCTCGAACGTCAGCCCGTCGCGCTCACCGCCGAGAGTTACCCGCGGTTCCTGTCGCAGGCCGGCGCGCTCGCCCACATGGGGCTGCTGACCAGCAGTCGCGAGGGCGTGGCGGCGGCGTCTGCCGCCACCGAAGACCTGCTCACCGCCGGCATCACGCCATCGTCATTCGCCCACCTGCCCGCGTCTCCCCTCCGCGGCCGCCTGCTCGGCAGAGGCGATGGCGAGGCAGGACGGGCGCCGGTGGCCCTCATCAGCGAGTCGTACTGGCGCCGCAGTTGGGCCGCCGCGGAGTCGGCCGTGGGCGGCACCATCACCATGGCCGGCATTCCGCACACCATCGTCGGGATCATGCCCGCCTCGTTCGAGTTTCCGAACGCGCCGTCCGTGTGGGTTCCGCTCGACGAAGGATTTCGCGACGGCCGTGCGCGGCCCGACGACAACGCGCGCCTCTTCGGCGTCATGGCGCCCGGCGTGACACTGGACGCGCTCTCCGCGCAACTCGCGTCTGTCAGTCCGCAATTGCAGGCGGTCTCACGTCAATCGGCCGTCGCCCTGGACGCGATCGCCTTCACGGACTTCGGCCCGATGGCCTCCACGCTCTCGGCGGTTCTGCTGGTCATGGTCCTGGCCGTCCTTGTGGTGATTGCGGCAAACGTGGGCAACCTGGTGCTGGCGCGGTCGCTGTCGCGGTCGCGCGAGTTCGCGCTTCGCGCCGCCCTGGGCGCGTCGCGCGGCCGTCTCGTCGCGCAGGTCATGACCGAAGTGCTGGTGCTGGGCGTCCTCGCAGCCGGGCTGGGCACCGCCTCCGCGCACGCGGTGCTGCAGCGTTTCAACCAGATGGACGAGCTGCCGTTCTGGATCGACTTCACCAGCGGCCCGATGTCGATGGCGCTCGTCGCTGGTGCCACGCTCCTGGCCACGGCCATCGCGGGCGCCTGGCCGGCGCTGCGCGCCACGCGTCGCGACCTGCTGGCCGGCCTTCAGGGCGGCGACAACCGCACGAGTGACGTGCGTTTCGGCCGCGCGTCGGCCGTGATGCTCGTCGCGCAGATCGCCGTCTCCGTCGTCATGCTTCACGGCGCGCTCGTCGTGGCGCAGGGCTTCGGCCAGTACACGGTGGGCACGCTCGACCTGCCGCGCAACGTCCTGACGATGGGCCTGGATGTCAGCAGCGCGCATGCGATTGACGTGAGTGAAGCCGAACGCCTGGTTGCGGCGCTGCCGGGCGTGATCGGCGTCGGCGCCACGACGGCGCTGCCGCGCCA
>JANLHE010000131.1 GCA_024653875.1 Acidobacteriota bacterium | reverse complement strand
CCCAACATCAAGGAGCGCCTGGACTACTCGTGCGCGGTCTATGACGCCGGGGGCAACACCATCGCGCAGGGCGATCACATGCCGGTGCATCTGGGCGCGATGCCGCTCTCGGTTCGCGCGGCCATTGATGCCGTGGAGATGGAGCCCGGCGACATCGTGATGCTCAACGATCCGTTCAGGGGCGGCACGCACCTGCCGGACATCACGCTGGTGTCGCCGGTGTTCATTGGGAAGGAAAAGAAGGCCGCGTTTTACGTCGCCAATCGCGCGCACCACTCCGACGTGGGCGGCATGAGTCCGGGGTCTATGCCCGTCGCGCGGGAGATCTACCAGGAGGGCCTGATCATCCCGCCGATCCGGCTGGCGCGCCGGGGCCGGATCGTCGAGGACGTCCTGGCGCTGCTGCTCAATAACGTCCGCACGCCCGACGAGCGCGAGGGCGATCTGGCGGCGCAGATTGCCGCCAATCGTGTCGCCGAGGCGCGCCTGCGCGACGTGGTCACGCGTTACGGGCGAGCCCAGACGATGCGGTACGCCTCGGCGTTGCAGGATTACACCGAGCGCGTGGTGCGGCATGCGATCACGGGCATTCCGGACGGAGACTACACCTTCGAGGATGCGCTCGATGACGACGGGTTCAGCGAGGCGCCGGTGCCGATTCGCGTGAAGCTGACCATCCGCAAGGATCGCGCGGTAGTGGACTTCACCGGGTCCGCGCCGCAGGTGACCGGGAGCGTGAACGCCAACTACGCGATCACGCTCTCGGCGTGTCTCTATGCGTTCCGGTGTCTCGTGCAGGATGACGTGCTCTACAACGCGGGGGTGGGCCGGCCCATTCACGTGATAGCGCCGGAAGGCAGCATCGTCAACGCGCTGCGCCCGGCGGCCGTGGCCGGCGGCAACGTGGAGACGTCGCAGCGCATCACCGACGTGGTGCTGGGCGCGCTGGGCAAGGCGCAGCCGGAGCGGTGGCCGGCCGCCAGTCAGGGCACCATGAACAACGTGACCCTTGGCGGCACGGATCCGCGCACGGGCCGCAGGTTCGCGTATTACGAGACCATGGGCGGCGGCATGGGCGGGCGCAAAGGGATGGCCGGCCTGAGCGGCGTCCACGTGCACATGAGCAACACGCGCAACACGCCCGCGGAGGCGATCGAGCACTACCTTCCCGTGCGCATCCGGCAGTATGGCCTGCGGCAGGGCAGTGGCGGCGCGGGAGCGGCGCGTGGCGGCGAAGGACTCGTCCGCGAATACGAAATGCTGACGGAGACATCGGTGACGCTGCTGACCGATCGCCGCCGTCTGGCGCCGTACGGCGTCCTGGGTGGTGGCCCCGGCGGCATCGGGCGCAATACGCTGATTCGGGACGGCGTGGAAACATCGCTGCCGGGCAAGGTGCAGATGACGTTGAAGGCCGGGGACCGGCTGCGCGTTGAAACGCCGGGCGGGGGCGGTTACGGGAAGCCGGGTATGCCCCGGAACGTCGCCCGCGGACGTTGAGATAGCATGCAGCCAATGCACCTGCTGGTCGTCGCCGCCACCGAGGGCGAGCTTACATCGCTGGACATTGGATCGACCCCGGGGCGCCGCCACATCGAGGTGGTGATCACCGGCGTCGGCATGGTCGCGACCGCGGCGCATGTCTCACGCGCGCTTGCCCGGACACGTTTCGATCTCGCCATCAACATCGGGGTGTGCGGCGCCTTTGACCGCGCGCTGGCGTTGGGCGGCGTCGTGCACGTGACGTCGGATCGCATCCCTGAACTTGGCGTGGAGGACGGCCAGGCGTTCGTGCCGGCCGACGCGATCGGTCTGGTGGACGCCGTCGCGGCGCCATTCACCGGAGGG
>JANLHE010000130.1 GCA_024653875.1 Acidobacteriota bacterium | reverse complement strand
ACGTCCGAGACGTGTTCACTGATGTTGTGCCCGCCGTAATGCGCGTTGCCGTGGATGGCGCCCCCCACGGTGCCCGGCGTGCCCGCCCACGCCTCCAGGCCGGCCAGCCCGCGGCCAATCAGCCAGCGGACCAGGCCGTTGATCGTGAGCCCCGCCTCCGCGCGCGCCCGATCCGGGGCCGGCAGCGAGACGCCGGTGAGGCGCGGCCGCACCACCAGCCCCCGGACGCCGGCGTCGGCGACCAGCACGTTGGACCCGCCACCCAGCACCTCGACCGGGACGGCGTGGTCCGACGCCAGACGCAGCACCGCCTGCAGCGCGTCCACCGAGCGCGGCTCCACGAGCCAGTCGGCCGGTCCGCCCACACCGAACGTGGTCAGCGGCGCCAGCGGCGCGTGTGCGTGCACGTGGTCCGGCCCCACGGCCGCGCGCAGTTGATCGGTGAGGGTGGGCATTCCGGTCACATCGGCGGGATTACGTGGCGAGGGCCGCCAGCAGCTTGTCGTGGATGCCGTCGAAGCCGCCATTGGACATCACCACCACGATGTCGCCCTCGCGGGCTTCCTCCGCGATGGTCCGGACGATCGCCGCGGTGTCCGGAAAGTGCCGCGCGCTGGTGCCCAGGGCGCGCAGCTCGTCCACGATGGCGTCCACCGACAGCCGTTCATCGTCAGGCAGCGTGGCGCGAAACACCGCCGCAAGCACCACCTCGTCCGCGCCGGACTCGTGGAACGCGCGCACGAAGTCGTCCTGGAAGATCTTCCGGCACGCCGTGGCGGAACGCGGCTCGAAGACCGCCCAGACGCGGCGATCGGGATGCGTGGACTTGACGGCCTTGATCGTCTCGAGAATCGCGGTCGGATGATGCGCGAAGTCGTCGTACACCGACACGCCCCGCACCTCGCCCCGCTTCTCCAGGCGGCGCCGCACGCCCTGGAATGTCCGCAACCCCTCGCGCAGCCGCTCGATCGAGATGCCCACGGTGTGTCCCACCACGATGGCGGCCAGCGCGTTGCGCACGTTGTGCGCGCCGTACAGCGGGACCTCGAAGTGTCCTAACGGTTCCCCGCCGTGCGTGAGTTCGAACCGGGTGTAATCGCCGAACGGCTCCAGCTCGCCCGCGCGCCAATCCGCGTGGTCGCTGAACCCGAAGGTCTGGACGGGCGAGCGCGCCAGCCGCGCGAGGGCGAGGGCTTCCGCGCAATCAGCGCCGAGGATCAGATGGCCGTGCTGCGGGATGAGATTCACGAACCGGCGGAACGCGAGCCGGAGCGACTCCATGTCCGGATAGATGTCGGCGTGATCGTATTCGAGGTTCCCCACCACGCCGATATCGGGCAGGTACTTCAGGAACTTCGCCGTCTTGTCGAAGAACGCGCTGTCGTATTCATCGCCTTCAATCACGAAGTCGCGACCCGATCCCAGACGGTAACTGCCGTCGAAGTTCGACGCGATCCCGCCCACCAACAGGCTCGGATCCTCTCCGGCCGATGTCAGCAGCCACGCCACCAGCGACGTGGTCGTCGTCTTGCCGTGGGTGCCCGCGAGCACGATGGAGCGGCGGTCCCAGAGGAAGTGATCCCGAATCGCCTCCGGCAGCGAGCAGTACCGCACCTTGCGGTCCAGCACGGTTTCCAGTTCCACGTTGCCGCGCGAAATCGCATTGCCCACCACCACGAGATCGATATCGGTGGTGATGTGCGCGGCGTCGTATCCGTCGAACACCCGGATCTGCTCCCGCGCCAGAAAGTCGGACATCGGGGGATAGACCCCGTGATCCGATCCCTGCACGTCCATGCCGCGCGCCTTGAGCATCGCGGCCAACGTGGCCATCGCCGTGCCGCACACGCCGATAAAGTGCACCCGCTTCATGCCCCTCCCTCGTGCGCCGCCGCCTCGTCGATCATCAACCCCGGAGCCCCGGCCCCGCAAATCATTCGCGCGTGCACGCCAAACGGCAGCGTCACCAGCGGCGTGACCGTGTGCCCGGACGGAAACCCGTACAAGACCGGTCCCGGAAAGTCGCGCAGCACGTCCGCCACGGTCGCACGGGCGGTGGCGCTGCCGTCCGGTTCATCGCACTTCGGCATCTGGCCGAACACGAGGCCCGCCGCGCGCGACAGCAAGCCCGTCTGCCGCAACTGCACCAGCATCCGGTCGAGCCGGTACGGCCGCTCTCCGACCTCGTCGATGAACAGCAGGTGACCGTGCGGGGGATCAAACGCCCACGGCGTGCCCAGCGATGCCAGCAGTTGCGTCAAGGTGCCGCCACACAGCGGCCCATCCGCCTCCCCGGCCTTCAGGACGTCCACGCCCGCAGGACGCAGTTCGCCCATGGGTTCGTCCCGAAGGCTCGCCAGAAACGACAGCGGGTCGTACGCGGCCGGGCCGGCGGACAACCGGCGGTCGATCATCGGCCCGTGGATGGACACCATGCCGGCACAGGCCGCCAGCCAGACGTGCACCGACGTGACGTCGCTGTACCCCACGAACGCCGCGCGGGAGTGCCGGGCGACCTGCGCGTCGGCCATGCTGAGGAACGGGAACATCTGCAGGCTGCCGTAGCCGCCCCGCACCGCGACAAGCGCGGCGACGTCTTCGCGCCGCCAGAAGTCGACCAGCTGCGCGGCGCGGCGCTCGGCTTCGCCGGCCACGTACCCGCGCCGCTCGAACACACGCGCGTCGTAGACCGGTTCAAACCCGAGCCGGTGCAGTTCCGAGACCCCGGCCTCGAATTCATCCTGGTCGAATGGACTTGCGGGCGCCACCAGTCCGATGCGGCTGCCCGGCCCGGCAGGCCTGACCTTGAGAAATCCCGCCCGTGTGCGCAGGCTCACAGCCAGGCCGCCATGCGATCGGCCACTCTCTGGTGGGCATCACGGCCTACGTCAGCCAACACGGCCGGCGGCGCCTGCAGCAGGTGCGCGAACCGTGTCTTGACGCGCCACTGGCGCGCCAGCGCGTCCTCCACGCGCGCCTCGGGCAACGTGCCGTCTTCCAGCGCGTGAATGACCGCCTCCAGCGCCGCGGCTTGCTCATCCTGCGTGGAGTTGCACAGCAGCACGGCGTCACAGCCGGCCTGCAACGCGGCCACCATCGCATCGGGCAGCGGCCAGTTCGCGGCCACGGCCTTCATCCCGAGGTCGTCGCTGATGACCAGCCCGTCGAATCCGAGCGCGCCCTTGAGCACGCCGTCGACCATGGCGCGTGACAACGTCGCCGGCACATCCGGATCGACCGACGGCACCAGCACGTGCGCCGTCATGATGGTCGCCAGGCCGGCGGCGATGCCCGCGCGGAACGGCACGTACTCCACCGCGGCCAGCCGCTCGGGCGGGTGTTCCACCAGCGGCAGTTCAAAGTGGGAGTCGGTGCTCGTATCGCCGTGCCCGGGAAAATGTTTGCCGCACGCGACGATGCCCGCCTCGTGGAGGTGCGTAATGAGCGCGGCGCCAAAGTCCGCTACTGTCTGCGCGTCGGTGCCAAACGCCCGATCGCCGATGATGGGGTTTTTCACGTTGGTGTGGATGTCCAGGACGGGCGTGTAGTCGAGGTTGATCCCCACTGCGCGCAGTTCGGCGGCGAGCGCGCCGGCGAACGCCTTCGCCAGCGCCAGATCCTGACTGCGGCCCAGGGTGTTCATCGGGGGCCACTCGGTGAAGGGCTTTCGGAGCCGGGCGACCCGCCCACCCTCCTGATCGACGCTGATCCAGAGCGGCCAGTCGCGCGCAAGGCCCGCCGACTCGCGCGACAACTCCCGCACCTGCGCCGGCTCCGCGATGTTGCGCGCGAAGTAGATCACGCCGCCCAGATCGAATGCGGCCGCGAGCTTCTTCAGATCGCCTGGCACCTCGTGACCGGGAAAGCCGACGATCGCCAACTGCCCCACCTGACGTCTGAGATCGCGTAGCGACATGCCCTCGCCATTATAATGCCCGCGTGCGTATCGATTGTTCCGCGCCGACCCGCATTGATCTCGCGGGCGGCACGTTTGATATCTGGCCGCTCTACCTGTTCCACGATCGGGCCCAGACCATCAACGCCGCGCTGAGCCTGCGCGCCGCCTGCACGCTTGAATCC